>WTHV01000075.1 GCA_011525265.1 Alphaproteobacteria bacterium
AGTCATAGACACACAGACCCTGCACAATAGGATTGTGCAGGGTTTTTTTAACCGATAATTTGGATGATGGTTATGGATGTTTTTTCAGATGCCTTCCCCGCTTTTGTGCAAGCGTGGCAACTGATTTTACAATTGCCAGTGCTTGGTTATTTGTTACTTGGCGTTGTAATGGGCTTAGCAATTGGTGTGTTTCCAGGGCTAGGCGGCATTGCTGGTTTATCTCTTGTTCTGCCTTTCATGTTTGGCCTTGATCCTATCCTTGGGCTTGCGTTGATGATTGGCATGGTCGCCGTTGTCCCAACCTCTGATACATTTGCCTCTGTTTTGATGGGTATCCCAGGTTCATCTGCCTCACAAGCCACTGTATTAGATGGCTTTCCAATGGCAAAGCAGGGTATGGCGGCACGCGCCCTTTCAGCTGCTTTTGCCTCCTCTTTATTTGGCGGCCTTGTTGGCGCTTTTTTCTTAACTTTTTTTATTCTCATCGCACGCCCGATCGTTCTGCTGTTCCAATCACCAGAATTACTTATGGTCTCTGTCTTTGGCCTATCTATGGTTGGCATTTTGGCAGGGCGCATTGCGATAAAGGGCATTATGGCGGCTGGCATTGGTATGCTTGTCGCGACCATAGGCGAGGGGCCCTTTAATGGCGAGCTTCGTATGTCGAGCTATGATACGCCCTATTTATTGGACGGACTAAAGCTCGTGATTGTTGGTTTGGGTATCTTTGCCATTCCTGAAATCATTGCATTGCTGCGCCAAGATAGTGCTATTGCAGATAAATCCCCCCTTGGCCTTGGCTGGTTAAAAGGCGTCAAGGATTGGTGGGCGCATAAATGGCTATCTATCCGCTGTTCTCTTATTGGTGTCACAGTTGGCGTTATACCGGGGCTTGGCGGGTCTGTTGTGGACTGGATTGCCTATGGCCACACCGTGCAAACCTCAAAAGATAAGTCACAATTTGGCAAGGGTGATGTGCGCGGTGTCATTGGGCCAGAGAGTTCGAATAATGCCAAAGAAGGTGGTGGTCTTGTGCCAACATTATTGTTTGGCATACCAGGTTCTGGCTCGATGGCTATCTTTATTGGCGCTTTATCATTGCTTGGCTCTGGCGAGTTAGAAGTCGGGCAAGTGATGTTAAAGGATAATTTGAATTATACCTATTCCATCGTCTGGCTATTGGCGCTTGCTAATGTATTTGGCACGATTTTATGTATCGCATTATCAAGCTATATTGCGCGCATAACAACCATTCCTTTTGCCTTTGTTGCGCCTTTTGTCTTTATGATTATCGCCTTTGCGGCCTTCCAATCAGGTCAAAATTTGATGGATTTGGTTGCCTTATTTGCCATTGGTCTTTTGGGCATTTTAATGCGTCGTTTTGACTGGTCACGGCCAGCTTTTTTGATTGGCTTTGTGCTTGCCAACCCTGTTGAAAATTATGCCAATAACGCCACACAAATAGCGGGAATTCGCTTTCGTGGCTCGATGGAAGCCGGCTTGTCTTATGTGGCAAGCCCGATTGTCATTGTGCTTGCTATTATCACGATACTCTCGGTGATTGTTGGCTTAAAACAGGCTAAAAATATCTTGGCAGAAGGACAGGTGGCCTCAGGCGCAAAGCGTGCGCCTGTCATTTTTCTTGCCCTACTGACAGGATTTTCTCTCTATGCGTTAATTGATGCCTGGACTATCCCAAGCTATGCCTTTGTTGATGCCGTATTCCCTCTTTTTGTGGCAAGTGTCACATCGCTATGTGGGCTGATACTGCTCGTGCAAATGCGCCTTAAGCCAGAGACTGACCATCTATTTGCTGACCGTGAGCATGATAAGTCTGAGACCTATCATTATGGTTTATGGGGCACGTTGAAATGGTTTGCAGGTCTGTTATTATTAACGTCTCTGGTTGGTTTTATCATCGCATTGACTGTCTTTTTGATCAGTTTCTTTAAGGTGCGTGCTAAGGCAAGTTGGCTGAAAACGCTCTGTTTATCAGTTGTCGGTGTTTTATTTATGTGCCTGATGGCAAAGCTATTAAACCGTGATTTCCCGCCCGGTCTATTGCAATCCTATATGACATTGCCATGGCCATTTGGTTAAAAGCTCAAGCCCAGACCTAATGGAGTAACTCATGCAAACCGCTATTCCTTATTTTTTCATGCGCGGCGGCTCGTCACGTGGGCCTTATTTTAACAAGGCAGATTTGCCAGATGATCGCGAAGCATTAAGTCAGGTTTTAATCGCCGCTCTTGGCTCTGGCCACCCGTTAAATATTGATGGGATAGGGGGCGGTAACGCTGTGACCACAAAAGTGGCTATTCTGTCAAAATCAGATGATGACTGGGCTGATATTGATTATTTCTTTGCCCAAGTCAGTGTTGAAGATAGGCTCGTTGATTTTAAACCAACCTGCGGAAATATCCTAACGGCAGTCGGGCCTGCGGCTATTGAAATGGGGTTAATCAGCCCGTCTTCTGATATCACAGAGGTGAAGATCAAAGCTGTGAACACAGGGGCGCATATATTGGCACGCCTGCAAACACCAGATGGTGTTTTGACTTATGCTGGCGATGCGGCCATTGACGGTGTTCCTGGTACAGCGGCACCGGTTGAGCTGAATTTCATGGGCGTGGCAGGCTCATCAACAGGGCATTTCTTGCCCACAGGCAATTTGATTGATCGCATAGATGATATTGATGTCACTTGTATGGATGTGGCCATGCCAATGGTCATGGCACGAGCCAGTGATTTTGGCCTGACAGGACAGGAAAGCAGGGAAGAGCTTGATAATAACAGGTCGTTCTTTGCCTGCATGGAAGCGGTTCGCTTGAAAGCAGGCGCATTGATGGGGCTAGGCGATTGTACGAAATCTGTGACACCAAAATTTGGGCTATTTGCCCCTCATCAACAGACAGCACATATTCACACGCGCTATTTCATGCCATGGACAACCCACCCCACAATGGCGGTGACAGGGAGCCAGTGTATGGCATCTTGTGCCTTAACACCTGGCACAATTGCTTACGACCTTATGAAGCAACCTGATAAGAGCCCTGCGAGCATCAAGTTACATCACCCGATGGGGGTCATGGAGGTGCTGACAGATTACCACATCTCAGATGACAACCACTTTACCCATCAATCAGCCGGTGTGGTTCGTACAGCGCGCAAATTGGCATCTGGTGAGGTGTTTATTCCTGCTGACATCCTAGCCTAACGCGGTTTTTTGCCAAATCGCACGGCCATAAGTGGCAATGAGATGAATATCAATATGATGCGGATCGTATGGTGAAAGGCGACAAAGGCGATATCAAACCCAAATAGTAACGCCAGCAATGTCACCTCATAAAGCCCACCAGGCACAAAGGCGAGCCATAGACCCAAGAGATTTTGGTCAAGAAGAACAGATAGGCTAGCGGCGGCAAGAAAATAGAGCGATAGAATTAACAAGCTCATCAAACAGGCATCTTTTAGATAGCCCAATAATTCATGAAATTTCACACAGGCAAGACGTGCACCAACCGCACCACCAATAGATAATTGTGCTAAAAGCACAAATTCAAAAATTCGTGGTATTTGGATAAGGCCTGCCATATGCGCTATCGCTGAAAAAACGACAGGGCCAAATAGATGTGGCATAGGCCAACGCATCAGTCGGGCGGTGATATAACCACTAATGCCAAGGCCAATAAAATACCCTAATTCCTTAGCGCTCATATCGCTAATGCTTGGCATAGTGGTCAGCAGTGTATTTGACTGCGCCACAGCCTCAGCGCCTTGGAAATAAGCAAGCAGAAGAGGGGTTGAGAAAAAGACAATTGTCACGCGGATGAGATGGAACAGCGCGACAACATAGTCTTTTTCGACTTGCTCACGTGCCATAATAAGCGCTTCTGCCTGACCCCCTGGAATAGCGCAGAAAAATGCCATTAAGGGGTCATAGCCGCGCCATTTCGTTAAAAACAAAAAGCCTAAGGCAGTGACAATGCAAGTGACAAGCATCATCACAATAGCGGTATCAAGCCACTGATAGGCCTGTGCCATCACACTGAGTGAAAAATAGCTTCCGATTAAGACGCCAAGCCCTAACACCACTGGCACATGGAACCAACGCGCAACGCCAAGATGTGGCTGTAGCGGTTTGATATTGCTGCCAATAATCCACACACCAAATAGTGACCCCATCAAGAAAGGCGCTGGCATTTTTAACTGCAAAAACACCCAACCAGTGCAAAGTGCAATCGCAAATGTGGTTAGTGTTTGTTGACAGTCTTTGCGTAATCTCTGGAAATTAGTCATTGCCATCATCACCAATAGACAAGATACGAAGACGAGCGGCGAGGGCATCTTGTAGGTGATCTTCCATCGCTTTGTGAGCGCTGACCTCATCACCTGCTATGATGGCATGGGCAATCTCTTTATGTTGTTGATGCGCTATGGGTGACCGGTCGGTAAGCTGATAGGCTGTATCGCCGATCAAGATGAATAGATGGGCAAGCTTTTCAAGGGAATCACGCAAAAAATCATTCCGTGCAGACTGCATAATCGCATGATGAAACTGCCGATTATGCTCTGCTAGGGCTTGTGGCGTGCTTTGTGATTCTATGAGTCTTTTTTCTCTATCTATCAGCTGTTGCAGAACTTGTTTTTCAGCAGGGCCAATATGGCGTGCGGCATATTTTGCCGCGGCCCCCTCAAGAAGGGTGCGCATATCATAGAGGTCATGAATATCGCGCCACGCAAGCTGGCGTACACGCATGGTCTGGCCATCAGCCTCTATCACACCATCTGCGCGCAATGCAGCCAATGCCTCTCTTAACGGGGTGCGTGATACCAAAAGCGCCTTACATAAATCAGCTTCAATAAGTTTGTGACCCGGCGGCAACAAACCCTTTTTTATCGCTTCAATAATCGTAAGCCGGCATCTTTGGGCAGATGACAGTTTTTGTGCTGTCTGAGATGTCACCTCATCGGCAAGCTGTTGTAAATCATGCGATAAATCTATCAATTTTTCACCCCATGTGAGGGAAAGGTGTCATGCGTTTTTCTTTGACAAAATGACGCGTCTTCTTTAATTGTATGCAAATGAATACAAAACTGAAAGCACTTTTTTCACAATCTTGGGATGTCGTTGTTGTTGGCGCAGGTAATGCAGGGCTTTGTGCGGCTATAACGGCCGCTGAGGCAGGCTGCAAAGTTCTGGTTGTTGAGGCAGCACCTCAGGATATGCGCGGCGGTAATACGCGCCATACGCGCAATTTGCGCGCCATGCATGATGCCCCAACAGATGTTTTAACCGAAACCTATCCGTTCGAAGAATATTTCGATGATTTGATGCGTGTCACCAAGGGCGTTACGAATAAGGAGCTAGCAAAATTAACGCTTGAGAAATCAGCCATGTTAACGCAGTGGCTATCATCAAGAGGGGTACGGTTTCAGCAAGCTCTATCAGGGACATTAAATCTTGGTCGCACAAATGCCTTTTTTCTAGGTGGGGGGCGCAGTCTGTTAAATCAGCTTTGCAATTATGCAACTGATCTTGGCATTTCCTTTCTTTATGACACCAAAATTGAAACGCTTTTGATTGAGCAGGGTTTTTGTGTTGGCGCCACTGTTGACGGTGAAGAGACAACATTACAGGCAAAGCAATTTATCATCACAGCAGGCGGCTTTGAGGCAAATCTTGATTGGTTGGCTGAGGGGTGGGGCGAGGCTGCGAAGAATTTCCTTGTACGCGGTACGCCCTATAATACAGGCGGTATGCTGAAATCCTTGTTGGATAATGGGGCGCAAGTTGTTGGTGAATTAGATCAATGCCATGCGGTTGCGATTGATGCCAGAGCGCCGAAATATGATGGCGGTATTGCAAGCCGCATTGATGGGGTGCCTTTTTCACTTGTTGTGAATCGCAATGGGGAGCGTTTCTATGA
>WTHV01000008.1 GCA_011525265.1 Alphaproteobacteria bacterium
CTTATGATGTGATTATCATCGGCGGCGGTGGTCATGGTCTTGCGACAGCATATTATCTGGCCAAAAATCACGGCATTACGAATGTCGCCGTGATTGAAAAAGGCTGGCTTGGCGGCGGTAATGCAGGGCGAAACACAACCATTGTGCGCTCAAATTATTTCATCGAAGGCAATTTAGCCTTTTATGAAAAAAGCTTGCAGCTATGGGAAGGGTTATCACAAGAGTTAAATTACAATGTGATGTTCTCTCAGCGTGGTCATTTAAACCTGTTTTTTACCCCGTCACAAAAAGATGCGCTTGCCCGCCGTTATAATACAATGCGCCTAAATGGCATTGATGGTGAGCTATTATCGCGTGACGAAGTACGCAAATTTGTGCCACATCTCAATTATGGGCCAGATTCACGTCTTGAGATACAAGGCGGCTTTTATCAGCCGCGCGCCGGCACAGCCCGCCATGATGCGGTTAATTGGGGCTATGCGCGTGCGGCCTCACAATTAGGCGTTGATATTATCCAAAATTGTGAAGTCACTGGCTTTATTGAGCAAGCTGGCGAGATTGTTGGTGTTGAGACATCACAAGGTGAGATATTGGCGTCAAAAATTGGGATGTCTGTCGCAGGCCATACTTCTGTTCTTGCCGAAAAGGCTGGCTTAGGTGATTTGCCGATTGAATCTCACAAATTACAAGCCTTTGTCTCTGAGCCGCTTAAACCCTTTTTAGATACAGTCGTTGTTTATGGTGCCGGTCATGGGCATTTCTATATCAGCCAATCTGATAAGGGTGGCATGGTTTTTGGTGGCAATATTGATGCCTATAATTCCTATGCCCAAAAGGGCAATTTGCCGATTTATAATGATGTTGCCGCTTGTGCGATGAATGTCATGCCATCTTTGGGACGCATTAAATTATTGCGCCAATGGGCTGGCATTATGGATATGTCTATGGATGGGTCGCCCTTTATTTGTAAGACCAAGCGAAGTGGTCTTTATTTAAATGCGGGCTGGTGTTATGGCGGCTTTAAAGCGACGCCAGCATCAGGTTGGTGTTTTGCCCATACAATCGCCCATGATGAGCCGCATGAAATCAACCGGCTTTTGACGACAGATAGGTTCAAATTTGGTCGCCATATTGATGAATCAGGCTCTGGGCCTGTGCCAAATAGGCATTAAGGGAGCATGAGCTATGTTACGAATTAATTGCCCATTTTGCGGTTTACGGGACCATGAGGAATTCTCTTATGAGGGAGATGCTAGCATCTCTTATCCTGCCCTTGATAATCATGATGAAGAGGCATGGTATCGTGCGGTATTTTTGCGCAAAAACCCACGCGGCCCTCATCTTGAATATTGGTATCACAGCGCAGGGTGCCGTATGTGGCTGAAAGTGGAGCGTGATACGCTAACCCATGAGATTGGGTCTGTCGTGCCAGCGCATTCTGGCTATGCGAAGCAGGTTGCAAAAAGGAAGGCCAAATAATGACAGGGTTTCGTTTGCAAAAAGGCGGACTGATAGACCGTAACAAGCCTGTTACTTTTACCTTTGATGGGCGCGAAATAGACGGTTTTGAAGGTGATGTTGCGACCTCAGCCTTGCTCGCAGATGGGGCGCGTATTGTAGGGCGTGGTTTTAAATATCACCGCCCAAGAGGTATCATGTCTGCTGGGGCAGAAGAGGGCGGTGCTTTATTCTCGGCACAAGATGGCAATGCGCGTGTCGCAAATGTCAAAGGCCCTTTGGTTGAAGTGCATGAGGGACTTGCCCTTTTTGGGCAAAATGGCTTCCCGTCAGTGACTTTTGATTTGATGGCTATTAACAGCCTGTTTAATCCGTTTTTATCAGCTGGTTTTTATTACAAAACCTTTATGGGCCCTTTTGCTAATACGCGCTTTTGGATGTTTTGTGAGCGTTTTATTCGTAAAGCTGCTGGTATGGGGACGGCCTCACAAGAGCCTGACCCTGATTGCTATGATGTAGCGCACGGTTTTTGCGATATGCTGGTTGTTGGCGCAGGGCATTCTGGTCTTATTGCGGCGGTAAAGGCGGCAGAGGCAGGCAAGAGCGTCTGGCTTGTGGAACAGGATTTTAAAGCAGGTGGTTGGTATCTTTCATCAGGCGATGAGGAAAAGCTTAGCTGGGTGCAGGCGATGGTCAATCGCTTTCTTGCCGCAGGCGGGCATCTGAAATTACGCACCACAGCCTTTGGCCTTTATGATGGCTGTGTAGCAGGCCTAATAGAGCGTTGCACCGATCATCTAGCACAAAAGCCAGAGAAATCCCCGCGTGAGGTATTCCATATCTTGCGTGCGAAATCCATTCTGCTTGCTAGTGGGGCAACCGAGCGCAGCATTGCCTTTGGGGATAATGACCGCCCTGGCATTATGAATGCTAGCGCTGTTCAGACCTATATTAATCGTTATGCTGTTGCCCCTGGTAAGCGGATTATTTTTGCTGGCACACATGATGGCATTTATGAAAATGCGATAGCGGCCGCCAGGGCAGGCTTGCACGTCACCATTCTTGATTCACGAAAACAAGTTGATGAGGCGTTACTCAGCCTATGCGCTCACCATGATATAGACCATATCACAAGTGCTGTCCCTGTCAGAGCGATTGGCAGGTCAAGCCTGTCTGCCATTGAATATGGGATTAAAACAGGGCAGGAAGTCACAGTATCAGGTCAGCGTATTGCCTGTGATGTGCTTGGCGTATCTGGCGGCTTTTCAGCCAATATACAGCTGATATCTCATAGAGGGGTCAAACCTTTATGGGATGATGCAGCATTATGTTTCCTTTCTGGTGAGACAGATGAGCCTATCACCCTATGTGGTGGTGCAGATGGGGTGTTTGAAGAAAGCGAAATAGAAGCCTCAGCCCTTGATGGGGTTGAACGCCTTTTGACGAAGCGCAAATCAGCAAGGGTGCCTGTCGTAAAAGGGTGGCATAATCGGTGCGATAGGGTGTTTGAAGTCAAAATCGCTAATCGCAAATTGAAAAGCTTTATTGACCCACAACATGATGTCACCACTGCTGATATCCGTCAGGCAAAGCAAGAAGGCTTTATTTCTGTTGAGCATATGAAGCGTTACACAACACTTGGCATGGCAACAGATCAAGGGCGTAATGGCAATGTGCTTGGCATTGCGACAATGGCTGAAGCGCGCAATATTGCAATTGCAGAGGTGGGCGTCACCACATTTCGCCCACCATTTATGCCAGTATCAATTGGCGCGCTTGCCGGCCGCTCACGTGGGCATCACTGGCAGGCATTGCGACGCACACCAATGCATGAGGCGCATCTTGCACAAGGCGCGCCAATGACAGATGCCGGGCCGTGGCACCGTGCGTGGTATTATCCACAAAAAGGCGAGACAATTACGCAAGCCTATATTCGTGAGACAGCCAGAACACGCCAAACGGTTGGTATTGTTGATGTGTCCACTCTGGGAAAAATTGCCGTTCAAGGGCCTGATGCGGCAGTGTTTTTGAACCGTGTCTATTGTAATGGTTTTGCAAAATTGCCAATTGGCAAAGCCCGTTATGGGATCATGTTGCGTGATGATGGCATTGTGCTTGATGATGGGACAAGTTGGCGTCTGGCAGAAGATGATTTCTTTATGACCACCACCACAGCCCAAGCAGGCGAGGTGATGCGCTTCTTAGAAGAGTTACGCCAAACAAGATGGCCTGATTTGAAGGTGCACTTAACCTCTGTGACAGATCAATGGGGCGCTATTGCTATTGCAGGCCCACAATCGCGCGAACTGCTTCAAACAATCATCCCAGATGAAGATGTGAGTGATGATGCCTTTGGTTTCATGGCAGTGATGCAAACCACAATTCAGATGGATGGCACAGATGTTGCGATAAGGGCGGCGCGGATTTCATTTTCGGGTGAGCGTGCTTATGAGGTTTATATTGAGGCAAGCTATGCCAAAGCGCTATGGGAGCGGCTTGTGAGCTTACTGCCAGAATTTGATGGCGTGTGCTACGGCATGGAAGCACTTGGCGCTTTGCGCATTGAAAAAGGTCATGTAACGGGCGCTGAGCTTGATGGGCGTGTGACTCTTGAAGATGCTGGTTTTGGCGCAATGGCATCATCTAAAAAAGATTTTATCGGCAATATATTGCGCAAAAGACCGCATCTGAGAGATCATGATATGAGGCAACAGCTTGTTGGGATAGCACCGCTTGAAACTGGTGAGACCTTTAACGCGGGCGCTATTTTATGCGAAGAGGGCAAGCTATCTGGTTTTGGAGAGGGCTGGATTAGTGCGGTTACCTATTCACCAGCACTTGGCAAATGGATTGGCCTTGGCTTTGTGAAAGGTGGAGCGAAGAATTGGGAAGGTGTAAGCCTGATTGCGGCTGATCCTGTGAATGGGAGAAATACCAAAGTGACACTGACAAGCCCGCATATGTTTGACCCTAAAGGAGGGCGGATGCATGGCTGATTATCAAACAGGCCTTGAGGCTGTATTCGCGAAACATACCGATGGCAGTGAGGCTGGTCAAAAGGTAACAGGTGCGGCAGATGTGATTATTGCTGAGCGCCGCGATGTCAAAATCATGCAATTCAGCTTTTTTGCGTCCCAAACAGCTGCATTTAAAAAGCATCTTTCTGACTCTGGCATCTCTGATATTCCGGATTTCAGTCAGGTGAAGAAAGGTAAAGGGTGTGTTGCGGCACGTGTTGAGATGGAAAAAATTTGGCTTATTGCAGATGTGATGCCAGATACGGGACGCGCTAAATTCTATCCTCTTGATTTGTCATCAGCGCGCGCTGTTGTGCGTTTACAAGGGGCAAAGGCAGGTGATGTTTTGGCACGCCTATGTGCTGTTGATTTTCAGGATAAATCGCGCGTTTTTATTGGTACAGCCATCCATCATGTGCCTGTTCATATTCATCATCAAGATGGTGTGTTTGATATCTATATGCCGCGCAGCTATGCTGTCTCATTAACTGAATTGCTTGTTGATATTTCACGCCAATATCATGTTCAAATGGCCTAGAAAACCACATAAGCAGACTTTTCCACCTCATCCAGAAGCAGGGGTAGTGCGCCCTGATATGCCATCTGATGCGCGCCCTCATGCGTTCGCGCTTGAGTTAGGTGCCAGCCTTTTTCAAGAACATAGCCTCACAGGGTGGCGCTTGACACTTGATCATGCAAGGCGGCGGGCTGGGCAATGTGATTATCGCACCAAAACAATCTCACTATCGCGCCATTATGTCCGCCATGCCGATAAGGCGCATATCAAAGATACGATTTTGCATGAAATAGCCCATGCGCTTGTGGGGCCACATCATGGCCATGATGCTGTATGGCGTCAAAAAGCGCGCGAAATTGGTTGCACAGCCACAAGGTGCCATACGTTGGAGTTTAGCACGGCACGATGGATGATGCGTTGTCCCAATGGCTGTTTTGAAGTGGCGCGCCATAGGCGAAAATCACATATGGTGTGTGCTAGCTGTAAAGCGGCTGTAATCTATGAGGAAAATAGCCATGTTTGAGTTGGATAATAGGCGCGCACACAAATTGCATCAGGCACTTTTGGACTTATCCGCACCAGATGAAACACATATCTCATTACCCTTTTTTGAGGATGATGAAATAACCCAAATGTGCCAAGACACAAAAAGCCTCACATTTCGAGCGGCAACACCTGTTGTGGGCAATAAAGTGCATCAAGATATGCAAGTCTGTTTTCCGGCGCCGCGGATTGCGTCATTTGCCTTATGTGCCGATTTAATCGAACAAGGGGTGAATGGCTGGATACAGCGTCCTGATTTTATCAAAGAGCCCTTATCCTTGAATGATTTTGCCGTTCAAAATTACCATGCAGGGTCCAAAGGCATAGGCATCCATAAGGATGGTCTTCGTTACAAATATCTTGTTTTCATTATTACATTAAAAGGCCAATCA
>WTHV01000189.1 GCA_011525265.1 Alphaproteobacteria bacterium
CAAGACGCCTTCTTTCAAAGAAATGTTAACTGTAACTTTCATGTTTTTCCTCGTTAGCTATTCGCTTCAAATTCGATGTTAAGGCCAAGGCGTTTTGCAATTTCGCTATAAGCCTCGACAAGTCCACCAAGGTCGCGGCGGAAACGGTCTTTGTCCATTTTCTCGTTTGTTTGGCTGTCCCATAGACGGCAATTATCAGGGCTGATTTCATCTGCCAAAATAATCTCATAGCCATCTTCGCTTTCAAGCCGGCCAAATTCGAGCTTAAAATCAATAAGACGCACACCAATGGCAAAAAACAACCCTGTTAAGAAGTCATTAATCTTCTCTGTGAGATAGACAATCTCATCAAGTTCATCATCATCGGCATAACCAAGCACGGTGATATGCTCACGCGCCACGACAGGGTCGCCAAGCGCGTCATCTTTGAGACAAAATTCAATCAAAGGGGCAGGTAATGCCTCACCCTCTGTCAGGCCAAGGCGGCTGCAGATAGAGCCAGCAGCAACATTGCGCACAATCACTTCAATTGGCACGATTTCAACTTGTTTGACAAGCTGTTCACGCAAATTCAAGCGTTCAACAAAATGATGTGGGATGCCAATAGCGCCCAAAGCAGGAAGCAGATGCGCGCTGATCAAATTATTCAATACGCCTTTTTGTGAAATACTGTCCTTTTTCTGCGCATTATAGGCAGTGGCATCATCTTTGAAATATTGAATAATCAAACCCGCTTCAGGCCCTTCGAACAATATTTTGGCTTTGCCTTCATATAAGGGGGTACGTGTCATAATGATTATCCTTTAAGAAGCCTGAAATACCCGGTTGAAGATCGTATCCACATGTTTGAAATGCTGCCCAAGGTCAAATAAGGCCTCTAGCTCTTCATGTGAGAGGTGACTTGCCACATCTGTATCAGCTTTTAGCAATTCAAGGTAATTGCCATTGCCTGCCCAAACTTCCATCGCGTTGCGCTGTACCATCTTATAGCTATCCTCGCGGCTGGCCCCTTTTTGCGTGAGCGCCAAAAGCACTTGCTGTGAATGGACAAGCCCGCCAAGGGCATCAAGGTTCGCTTGCATCTTTTCAGGATATACCAAGAGATTTTCAATCACATTTGCCGCGCGATGCAGGGCAAAGTCCAATGTGATTGTCGCATCAGGGCCAAACATACGCTCAACAGATGAATGCGAGATATCTCTTTCATGCCATAGCACAACATTTTCCAAGGCAGGTGTTACGGCCGCGCGCACAATACGGGCAAGGCCTGTGAGGTTTTCGGTCAATACAGGGTTGCGCTTATGCGGCATGGCTGATGAGCCTTTTTGCCCGCTTGAGAAAAATTCCTCTGCTTCTCTGACCTCTGTGCGTTGCAGGTGGCGCACTTCAGTTGCAAGGCGTTCAACAGAACTCGCAATTACGCCTAAGATGGCAAAAAACATTGCATGACGATCACGCGGGATAACTTGTGTTGAGACAGGCTCAATTTCCAAGCCCATCTTTGCGGCAACATGTTCCTCTACGAACGGGTCAATATGAGCGAATGTCCCAACCGCACCAGAGATAGCACAGGTGGCAATCTCAGCTCTCGCATCGCTAAGGCGTTTGCGGCATCTATCTAATTCAGCATAATGGCCAGCAAGCTTTAGGCCAAATGTTGTTGGCTCTGCATGAATGCCATGTGAACGACCAATTGTTGGCGTCATTTTAAACTCAAGCGCGCGCGCTTTGAGCGCGTCACATAAGCGGTCAAGGCCTGCCATCAAAATGTCACTAGCGCGTGTCATTTGCACAGCTAGGGTCGTGTCCAACACATCAGAAGAGGTCATGCCCTGATGAACAAAACGTGCCTCTGGCCCCACATATTCAGCTAGATTTGTTAAAAAAGCGATAACATCATGTTTTGTTTCACGCTCAATTTCGTCAATGCGATCAATATCAAACTGACCTCGTTCCCACACAGCTTTTGCAGCATCTTCAGGGATGACCCCTAATTTTGCCTGTGCATCACAAGCATGTGCTTCAATTTCGAACCAAATTTGGAATTTTGTGGAAGGTGACCATAAGGCGGTCATTTCCTCGCGAGCATAGCGCGGAATCATTGACAATTCGTCCTAACGTAAAAAATGAAAAAAAGATGTCGTGGATATATCATTATTAGCGGAAAAAGGCTAGTCTGAAGAGAGGTAAAACATGAGATTTGCGAATGCTTTGTAGGATTTTATCATATGATAAGACGAATATTGTTTAATCTTGCCTTGAGAGCAGCACAAAACCCAAAGGTGCAACGCGAAGCAGGCAGAATCGCCAGCAAGGCCGCTGATAAGGCAAAGCCTGCTTTGATGAAGGGCGCGCGCCGGGCAGGCGAGCTGACAAAGGCCGCTTCTGAAGAAATTTCCTATCAGGTTAAAAAATCACGTTCTGATAAATAAGGACGCAATATCAAGGCGTGAAAAGCCCTTGATTGCGCAAACTGACGCATTTGCCACCTGCAATGATTAGATGGTCATGCAATGTGATATTGGCAGAGCGCAATGTGCTTTGCAGGTTTTTGGTAAGGTTAATATCTTCACGGCTCGCACGGTCATCTTGGCTTGGGTGGTTATGAACCAAGATCACACCAAGCGCTTCATAGGATAGCGCTAATTTTAACACTTCGCGTGGATATATCGTCATCTGATTGACGGTACCACGTCCCAATTCTTTGATATCTATCACCTGATTTTGGTTATCGAGTAATATCATCAAAAAAGCTTCTATAGGATAATTTGAGAGCTCTTGGATGCAGTAAAATTGCAAATCATGCCAACTTGAGAGGACGTTCTTTTGCTTGATACGCTCAAAACTAAGGCGACCAAATAAGCATTTGATGGCTTTAATGTGTTGCACCGTCTTTGGCCCAAGACCATCTATGGCAGTTAGCTCAGCCTCAGATGCATTTATAATGCCAGCAAAGCTATGAAATTTTTTGAAACAGCTTTTTACAATCGGTTTGGTGTCAATGCGCGGTAGCATTGAGAAGAGTAACAGCTCAAATAACTCTTGATCTGTCAGGGACTCTAGCCCCTTATCAATTGATTTTTGGCGTAACCTTTCACGATGTCCAGCTGTATCATCGCTCATACCATGCGTCCCTTTTCCCTGTTTAATGAGGAAAAAGAATAAGGGCGCTAATCTTAAGAATTCGTGAATGCTAACTAACATTTTGGCCAAAATGTTGGCCGAAAGGTCAGCTAAAATGTCAGGCGATTAGGTAGAGTAGGGTGGCAGTGTTAGCCCCTTGGGAGAGCTTGTGAAAATTTCAACCCCATCATCTGTGATGCCAATGGAATGTTCAAATTGTGCTGATAGGCTTTTATCTCTTGTTACAGCTGTCCAACCATCGCTTAGGATTTTCATATCATATTTCCCAGCATTGATCATGGGCTCAATCGTGAAGAACATCCCAGGCTCAAGCACCATGCCTTGGCCTTTTTTGCCATAATGCAAGATAGTGGGCGCAGAGTGGAACACACGCCCTAGACCATGGCCTGTGAAATCTCTGACAACTGAAAAACGCTGTGATTCGGCATAGGTCTGAATGACATGGCCGATATCGCCCAATGTCGTGCCAGGCTTGCAAATATCAATCGCCTTCATCAAGCAATCATAGGTCACAGTGGTCAGCTTTTGTGCTTTGACTGATGGTTTGCCTACATAGAACATACGTGAGGTATCACCATACCATCCATCTAGAATCACAGTGATATCAATATTAAGGATATCGCCATCAACAAGCTTTCGCGGCCCCGGAATGCCATGGCAAATAACATGGTTGAGCGAGATACAGGTTGCCTTTGGAAAGCCCTTATAATTCAAAGGCGCAGGCACCGCATTATGAGCGGTGATGTAGTCATGGCAAATGCGGTCAAGCTCTTCTGTCGTGATGCCGGCTGTGACATGGTCTGTTATCATATCAAGGACAGATGCGGCTAACGCACCAGCCGCGCGCATACCGTGAAAGCCTTCATCACCATGTAAAACAACTTGTTCTTCGCGCATAAGGTACCCTTTTGCATCTTCTCATTTGCAGTTCTGCGGCTATATAAACAGCATAAGGGCTTTCTTTGTCAAATCACACCCGTCCGAGGTGGTGCTGTTTTGCGTAAAAGGGGCATAAAGTTCAGTTTCGAATAAGGGCACAACAAAGATGACACAACAGCCGCAAAGCAAAACAGCCGCCATTCTTGTGATTGGGGATGAGATTTTATCAGGGCGTACGAAAGATAAAAATATTGGCTGGATAGCTGAACAGCTGAATGAAATTGGTGTTGATTTGTGCGAGGCACGCGTGATTCCTGATGTGGAATCTGTGATTGTTGAGACGGTGAAAAGCTTATCGCAAGCTTATGATTATGTTTTCACATCTGGCGGCATTGGGCCAACACATGATGATATCACAACCGCCTGTGTGGCAAAGGCCTTTGGTAAGAAGGTTATTCGCCATGAAGAGGCGATGCGTCGTTTGCTTGTGCATTATGAAGGCACAGATATTCCCTTTAATGAAGCCCGCCAAAAAATGGCAGATATTCCAGAAGATGCGACCTTGATTGATAATCCTGCTAGTGCCGCGCCAGGCTTTATTTTGCATAATGTCTATGTGATGGCAGGTGTGCCGTCTATTTTGCAGGCGATGTTTGAAGGGCTGCGATCACGCCTTGAAGGCGGGCAGAAAAAGCGCCGCCTGACTGTGCAATGCGCCATAGGTGAAGGGACAATAGCCACAATCATGGCAGAGGTATCAAACCATTTTGAGGGTTTGTCTGTGGGCAGTTACCCCTGGTTTAAGCCGGGGCAATTTGGCACAGCTGTTGTTGTCTCATCTAAGACATTTGATGATGTGCTTGCCGCGGCGAACCAAATCGCCTCACGTGTGCGCGCTGATGGCTTTGAGGCGATAATCTTAGAAGAGGGCCAAGATAAATAAGGCCAAGATTATATTATTTATCCCAAGGCCCTTTGGGTCTGCGTTTAAAGCTTGGCACCGAGCCAGATGATTTTTGCGCCTCTAGGACATAGCGTTGCCTGATATCTTGGCGCAATTCGCGCGCAGGCTCAAACCGCCATGAGGCTTGCGGCGCACTTGCACTTGCAAATAGCCTGATATGTTTTTTCTTGAAAAAGGGCACCAATATCATGCCTGCCAGAAAACCACCAATATGTGCAAAATAGGCAACACCGCCACCTTGATTGGCTAATGCGTCTGGCACAGCAATAAATTGCCCCCCAATCCATATGCCCAAAACAACCCAAGCCGGAATATTTATCAGCCTGACAAAGATGATAACCCACAAGAAGACTTTGATGGTTGCACGCGGATAGAGCATGATATAGGCGCCAAGAAGGCCGGCAATAGAGCCTGAGGCACCAATAAGCGGAATGTTAGAGCTGGGGTCAATAAAGCTTTGTGTTAATGCTGCAATCACCCCGCATAAAAGGTAGAAGACGATAAAGCGCACACGCCCCATCGCATCTTCAACATTATCACCAAATATCCACAAATATAGCATATTAGATGCTAAATGCGCAAAACCGCCATGCAAGAATAAGGAGGTCACAATGCTTAAAAAATCAAATTGGCTAAAAAAGCGCGCTGGAATAACGCCATAGTGCAGAATGAAGCTATAGTTATCACGCTGTGATAGGCCAGCTTGATAAAGATAAACGAAAATACAAATAGCTATAATCGTCCAGCTAATATAGGGGCGTGATGTGGTGGGGTTATCATCAAATAGCGGCAGGAAAAACATTCGCTTGCTTCCATGTGATTATAGAGGGGCGTTTTGCCTGCCTCTCGCCATAAAGTGGTACGGGCGGGGGGACTTGAACCCCCACGGCCTAAGGCCCACGGATTTT
>WTHV01000083.1 GCA_011525265.1 Alphaproteobacteria bacterium
TTGGCCAGTAATCAATGCCATAACCCGGCAATGTTGAAAACGGGTTCAATCTTGTCCCCAAAGCCAAAACAACATCAGCCTTAGAGATAAGTTCCATACCAGCCTTTGAACCATTATAGCCAAGCGGGCCTGCAAATAGCGGGTGTGAGCCTGGGAAAGCGTCATTATGCTGATAGCCACAGCATACAGGTGCATCAAGGCGTTCTGCCAACTTCATTGAGGCATCAATCGCACCGCCGATAACAACACCAGCGCCATTTAGCATGACGGGGAATTTGGCGTTTGAAAGCAAGTCTGCGGCTTGTGCAAGCGCATCTTCACCGCCGCCCGGGCGCTCAAATTCCACAATAGCTGGCAATTCAATATCAATCACTTGTGTCCAGAAGTCGCGTGGCACGTTGATTTGCGCTGGTGCTGAGGCACGCTTGGCTTGCAAGATAACGCGATTTAGCACTTCAGCGATACGAGAGGCATCACGGACTTCTTCTTGATAGGCAACCATATCTTTGAACAATGCCATCTGTTCAACTTCTTGGAAGCCGCCCTGGCCAATTGTCTTATTCGCTGCTTGCGGTGTCACCAACAGCAATGGTGTGTGGTTCCAGTAAGCTGTCTTAACAGGTGTCACAAAATTTGTGATACCAGGACCATTTTGTGCCACCATCATTGACATTTTGCCAGAGGCTCTTGTGAAACCATCTGCCATCATACCAGCGTTACATTCGTGCGCTGCATCCCAGAATGTGATACCCGCTTGTGGGAACAAGTCAGAAATTGGCATCATGGCTGAACCGATAATACCGAATGCATGCTCAATACCATGCATTTGAAGCACTTTTACAAAAGCTTCTTCAGTAGTCATTTTCATGGAATTAATCCTCCCGAATGAAATGGTGAACGCCGCTTCATGCATAATGCACGCACGGCAAAACGTCTAAATTCAATGACTGCAATTTGCCCCATTTGACGAAAGCATAGATAGTGCCAGTTGCGTCAATATTTAATACCAGCTGAACCGCACTCCATACTCCTGTGGCTTGAGAGACGCGCAAAACTCTTTATAGACGTCTTGAACAAGATTTCATATCATCACCCTACTTATTGTAAAGGTTGGTGAGAGAGGCGTGGATGTCGACACAAGACGCGTTTAAAAAATGGCAAGAACAGGCTGATAAAGAGCTTCGACGCTCTGTTGATGAAGAAGATTCTGGCACAAACACACTTGAAGGCATAACCATTAAGCCACTTTACACAAAAGAAGATGTAAAAGACTTACCCCACATAGATAATTTCCCCGGGCAAGCGCCTTTTACAAGAGGCCCACGTGCCTCAATGTATGTTGGCAGACCATGGACTATCCGCCAATATGCGGGCTTTTCAACTGCCAAAGCGTCAAATGAATTTTATCGCAAAGCCCTTGCGGCAGGACAAAAGGGTCTGTCTGTGGCTTTTGATCTTGCCACGCATCGCGGCTATGATTCTGATCACGCACGCGTTGTTGGCGATGTTGGCAAAGCAGGTGTTGCGATTGACTCTGTTGAGGATATGAAAACTTTATTTGATGCTATCCCACTTGATGAGATGTCAGTATCCATGACCATGAATGGCGCTGTTTTGCCTGTGCTAGCAGGCTTTATTGTGGCAGGCGAAGAGCAAGGGATTGATAAGGCCAAGCTATCTGGCACCATTCAAAATGATATTCTAAAAGAATTCATGGTGCGCAATACCTATATCTACCCGCCTGAGCCATCAATGCGCATTGTCTCTGATATTATTGGCTATACGGCAACGCATATGCCGAAGTTCAATTCTATTTCTATCTCTGGCTATCATATGCAAGAGGCAGGGGCGAATAATGTCCAAGAATTGGCCTTCACACTTGCCGATGGATTGGAATATGTGCGCACAGCCTGCAATAATGGCATGAATGTTGATGATTTCGCACCGCGCCTATCTTTTTTCTTTGCGATTGGCATGAATTTCTTCATGGAAGCTGCAAAATTGCGCGCGGCGCGCACGCTCTGGTCGCAATGGATGACAAAGCTGTTTGATCCACAAAATCCAAAATCACTGATGTTGCGCACGCATTGCCAGACATCTGGTGCCTCTTTGCAAGAACAAGACCCTTATAATAATGTGGTGCGAACAACGATTGAGGCACTTGCCGCTGCCCTTGGTGGCACGCAATCTTTGCACACAAATTCTTTTGATGAGGCGATTGCTCTGCCGACCCCCACATCATCACGTATTGCCCGTAACACACAGCTTATCCTGCAGCATGAGACAGGCATCACAGATACGGTTGACCCGCTTGCAGGCTCTTATTATGTCGAAAGCCTTACCAATGAGCTTGTCGAAAAAGCCAATGCGCTGATAGAACAGGTTGAGGAGATGGGCGGCATGACAAAGGCTGTCCAATCAGGATTTCCAAAGGCTGAAATCGAAAAAGTGGCCGCCATGCGCCAAGCCCATATTGATAGTGGTGCACAAGTTATTGTTGGTGTGAATAAATACCAGCCACAAGATGCCACAGATATCGAAGTGCTAGAAATTGATAACAAAGCCGTAAGAGAGTCACAAATCGCACAGCTTGCCGATATCAAAGCGAAGCGAGATAATGATACGGTCGCCCAATGCCTTGAAAATTTGCGCGAAATTGCCAAAACAGGCACAGGCAATTTGCTTGCCGCCTCTGTTGAGGCTATGCGAGCGCGCGCCACAGTTGGTGAGGTCTCTGACGCGTTAAGTGACGTGTTTAACCGTTATGAAGGCAAACCTGATTTAGTCACAGGGATTTACCGCGATGCCTTTGGTGATGATGCGGTGTTTGACGCGATTGAAACAGCGCTTGGCAAATTTCGATCTATCACAGATGAAGCACCCAAACTCTATATGGCAAAATTAGGCCAAGATGGTCATGATAGAGGCGCCAAAGTGATTGCCTCAGCCTTTCATGATATGGGCATGGATGTTCATGTCGGCGCATTGTTTGAAACGCCAGAAGAAGCGGCGAGCA
Source organism: Alphaproteobacteria bacterium (assembly GCA_011525265.1). GTDB lineage: Bacteria > Pseudomonadota > Alphaproteobacteria > Puniceispirillales > Puniceispirillaceae > UBA685. Next base: position 3,017 of record WTHV01000083.1, read on the forward strand.
GTGCGATTACCCAAGGCGCACATATCATTGGCATCTCAACCCTTGCCGCAGGTCATAAGACACTTATCCCCCAATTAATCAGCCACCTGAAAGACAAAGGAGCTGAGGATATTATGGTGATTTGTGGCGGCGTTATCCCAGAGCAGGATTATCAATTTTTATATGAGGCAGGCGTGAAGGCCATTTTCGGCCCTGGCACGAATATCACCCAAGCTGCCTTAGAGACAATTGATGCGGCCCATGATCAGATGAGCCGCATGCATAATTATCGTCAAGCACGTCTAAACCAAGAAGCCTAAAGCTTTAGGCCTCTTGTCATAAGGCGTGTCATTCTCTGAGAGAAAGCTGCCACATCTTGTGGTGGCTTGCCCTCAAGGATAAGAGACTGTTCAAACATCATGAAAGCCGCATCATTCACAAGCTCGCCATCTGTGCCTGTTGTGACAAGCTTATTGAGACCTTGTACAAGTGCATGCTTTGGATTGACCTCTAGAATACGGGGCTGATCTTGGAAGTTAGGATCATGCGCTTTCATCAAGCGTTGCATCTGGATATCCATACCGCCCTCATCTGCGACAAGGCACGCAGGGCTGTCTGTCAAAGTCTTTGAGATACGAATATCTGCCACAGAACTGCCAAGCGCCTCTTTCATGGCCGCAATCAGCTTATCAACATCTGGTGCCTCATCATCTGTTTTGGCATCATCTGAGGCTTCAAATTTATCAATATCAACACCGCCCTTTGTGATAGAGGCAAAGCTTTTGCCCTCAAATTCTGGCACTAATGGCAACCAAAACTCATCAACTGGGTCTGTGAAATATAAGACTTCAATACCGCGCGCTTTGAACCCTTCAAGATGCGGGCTCATCTCTGCGCTTGTGATGGTATCAGCAGAGAGGTAGTAAATCTCATCCTGCCCTTCTTTCATGCGTGAGACATAATCAGACAGGCCTGTTAGACCATCCATTTCACTTGAATGGAAACGTGAAATCGCAAGCAATTTTTCGCGGTTATCTGCATCTTCATACATACCCTCTTTGAGGACAACACCAAATTGTGACCATAGCGCATCATAGTCTTCTGGCTTTTTGTCATGCATCTTTTTCAGCTCTGAGAGAATACGGCGCACAACTGCCTTACCAATTCTATCAAGTGTCTTATTATGCTGAAGCAATTCGCGGCTGACATTCAGGTCAATATCGGCCGTATCAACAATACCGCGCACAAAGCGCAACCATGCCGGAATAAGCGCATCACAATCATCTGTGATATAGACGCGGTTAATATAGAGTTTCACCTTTGGCTTTCTGGCAGGGTCGAATAGATCATAAGGGCGCATCTGCGGAATACAAAGCAGATTTGTAAAGCTGACAGTGCCTTCTGAGACATTATGCAATGTGACAAGAGGCTTCCCATAGCCAGCGCCCATATCAGCAAAAAAGGACTCATAATCTTCATCTGTTATGTCTGATTTCGGGCGTGTCCAAAGCGCTGAACCAGAATTCAGTTGCGTGCTATCATCACCGTCAAGGAAATTCACAGGATAGCTGATATGATCAGCATAGGTCTTAATCACATGACCAATACGCACCTGCTCAAGGAATTCAGTCGCATCTTTTTTCATATGAAGCGTGATCATGGTGCCATGCTCTGCTTTTTCAGCCGCTTCGATATCATAGCCAGTGCGGCCATCAGATGACCATAAATAGGCCTTATTTGTGCCAGCTTTGCGGGTGAGAACCTCAACCTTATCAGCGACCATAAAGGCCGAATAAAAGCCTACACCAAACTGCCCAATCAAAGAGACATCAGAGGCATTATCGCTGTCTTTGCTTTTGGCCTTTTTGTCTTTTTGAGACCCAAGCGCTTCGAGAAATGATTTTGTGCCAGAGCGCGCAATCGTACCAAGACTTGCAATCACCTCATCCTCATCCATGCCAATACCATTATCTGATATTGTGAGTGTCTTTGCGCGTTTATCCGCTGTAATTGTCACAGCAAAAGCATCTGTTAAATCAGACAGCTTTTTATCACTCACAGATAAATACCGTAATTTGTCAATCGCATCAGAGGCGTTAGAGACAAGCTCTCTCAAAAAGATCTCTTTGTTTGAGTAAAGAGAATGAATAACAATATCGAGAATTTTACCAGTATCTGCTTCAAAATTATGTGAAGACATTATGATCTGCTCCTGTGGACTAGTATCTTATTTTTGAACTTTTTCACATATAAGAACTCATTACAGCCCCTTCAAGAGGGCAGCCCATGGCGTTTTCATCACGCCCATATCATTTCGCATTATCTTATTGTCATCATTTACGATAGAATGCGATATAACCGTCTATTTTCTCCTACTATGTTGCGCTTTATGACCCCTGCCTCGTCCCTGCCACAAACACCGCGCCATCGCGGGCTGACCTATTTGCTTGGCTCTCTTGTGTCATTACCCACAATGGCAATGACTTTGATTGCGCCTGCTATCCCAGAGGTAAGAGCAGAATTTGGGGCAAGCTATAATGAAGCACAGCTTCTTATTACATTATTTCTTGCCTCTATGGCTGTGGGCCTTTTATTTGTTGGCCTGATATCAGATAGGCTTGGCAGGCGGCCTGTCTTTTTAATGGGCGGCACATTATTTTTTGTGAGTTCGCTTATCGGCTATTTTGCCCCCTCCATCATCGTGCTTATTATAGCGCGCATGGCACAAGGGCTAAGCGCGGCGGCGCTTGTTACAACGGGGCGGATTATTGCCAATGATATTTTTGCAGGCAAAGATGCCTCACGCGCACTGTCATCT
>WTHV01000273.1 GCA_011525265.1 Alphaproteobacteria bacterium
TAAATATTCTTATCAATAAACAAACAAATATCGCTATAATCCACGATTTGTAGTTAGGGAGATGCCCTGATTTTGCTGTGAGAGCAGGAGCTAGATGTTGTCTTTGTGATAAGGGGCTTTGTGATAAGGGGCGGTTGAGCGGCGTATCCGCATTTCAAAATCCACTTTAAGGTGGCGCGGCGGTGCTTTTTCAGTCGCTGAGACGAGCTCAAGGATACGATTGGCTGATAGTCTGCCAACAGTATGGGCCGGGATGCGTATGGTTGATAGAGGCGGGGTCATCTCCGCGGCGCCTTGGAAATCGCCTATGCCCATAACAGAGATATCTTGCGGTACGGATAGACCAAGCGATTGCGCGGCCCAAATTGTGGCAAAGGCGATAATATCATTGCCACAAATCACAGCTGAGGGACGATTATCACCAACCAGTAAATTATGTGCGATCGTTTTCGCAGAGCGCAAATCATAAGAGCTTTCAGTCTGCCATTCTTTTGGCGGTGTTTGTGCAGCTTTGGCAAGCCTGTCTAGAATACCATTTTTGCGTGAAGAGGCTCTATCATTTGTGCCAGATAGACCAAAGATGCAGCCAATACGCTCATGTCCGAGACCTAGAATATGATCTGCCGCCTCATAGCCGATGCGGTAATTATCAATGCCAACCGTATCAATGGCAAAATCATCTGCATAATTCCACACACATAAGACAGGCAATTGGCGTGATTCAAGCAAATGCAACACAGCATTATCATGCTCTGTCCCAATCAAGATGATCCCATCCACACCTTGTTCAACAAATGCGCGGACAGCCTCACTTTCATTGCCAGCATCATTGAGGTTTGAAGAGATTAGTACTGTTTGTTTTGATTGGCGTAACTGTGCTATCAGCCCTTCGATTAATTCGGCAAATATAGAATTTTCTAATGTTGGCACGACCATGCCAATTGTCCCAGAGCGATGGCCTCTTGTGGCAGCGGCACTGCGGTTACGAATATAATGTAATTGTGAGGCGGCTTGCTCGATTCGCCCAGCAATGTCTTTGCCCACCACATCAGGTTTGTTAAAATAGCGTGAAACAGTCGAAACAGATGTCCCAGCACGGCGTGCTACGTCATTAATTGTTGCCTGTTTTTTCCGCATTTCAGCCATATTATTCTACCTTTTGCGCTACGATATCATGAATTATAATATTTTTTTACAATAAAATCAATAATTTGAAGTGATAAAAAAAATATAACATTATCGTTATGAAAACGTTTGCATTATTTCATTTCCTCTGTTTTGATGAGTCATGCCATGCAAGAAATGCTCTTAAAAAGCAGGGATGGTAGCAGGCTATAGCTTGCAAGAGTTAAGCGAGGTGCTTTGCGATAACAGGGCATCGAGGCTGAAGCCTTTATCATTAAAGTGTCGGCAACAGGCACAAAAAGGTGAAGTCGTGCAACGGGAGAAATACAAATGAAAACAAACAAACTATTTATGCATTTAGCAGCTGGTGCGCTAGCTGTTGGTCTTGCAGGAAGCGCGGTTGCAGCAGAGATTGCAAAGCCAGCCGGTTTTCCAACACGTCCTTTGACAATGATTGTGCCTTATGGCGCAGGTGGCGGCTCTGATCAGCTTGCGCGTGCGATGGCCAATTCTATGGATAAGGTCGCTGGAATCAAATTCCAAGTGGTCAATAAGCCAGGCGGCGGCGGTACAGCGGCTATTCCTGATTTCATGCTAGCACCTGCTGATGGCTATACAGTGATGGAGCATATTGATAATGCTGTGTCTGCTTATGCCAAGGGTGATATTAATGAAAACCCAGCCACTGATTGGGTGCCGATTTGTACAACACAAATCACATTCAGCCAGATCTATGTCCGTCCAGATGACTCGCGCTTTAGCTCATGGGATGATGTTGTCTCTTATGCCAAGGCAAATCCCGGCAAGCTGACAATGGCCAATTTGGGCAAGGTCGGTTCAATGGAATTGGTCGTCATGCACCAGTTGCAAGACGCACTTGGCATTGATGTCAAACAAATTGCTTTTGATAAGCCAGCAGAGCGTTATGGCGCGCTGATTGGTGGTCAGGTAGATGTGCTGTTTGAACAGCCAGGTGATGTGCGCTCATTCCTAGATGCTGGCACGATGAAGCCTGTTCTAACATTCCTTGATGAACGCCCAGATGTATTTGCAGAAGTGCCGACGCATCTTGAAGCAGGTGCTGATTTTGATGCGCTACAGCGTTTCAGAGGCTTTTATGTGAAAAAAGGTGTTCCAGCAGACCGTTTAAACTTCCTCCAAGCAGCTTGTGCTGCCGGTTTTGAAGAGGAAAGCTATGCTGACTTTAACCGCAAGAAATATATGCACCTCATCAACAGCTATCGTGATACAGAAGGGTCAATCAAGCTGATCAATGGTGCGGTTGATACCTATCGTGCGATGTATAAACAGCTTGGGATTGGTGGCTAGGTCATCTGTCTTTGACATTTTTGACAAAGAGCTATGGCTCGCACTGTTGCTCTTTGTCATTTCTTATTTTTTTATTTAACACGCATAAAATAACTACCACCTTCTGCCTTAAGGATAACAAACAATGTCTCGACAGGTAATGATACTCTCAGAATGGCTTTTCTGGTCAGTCCTCGCGCTTATCTTATGGCTTCAAACAGGCGCGTTTTCAGAAGAGATAGCAGAATATAAATTTGGCGCTGATGGGTGGCCAAAAATGGTTATCCTTGGGCTGGTTGTTGGCGCGACAGGCCAAGCCGTATTGAAATGGAGTGACTCATCTGATGGGGCGTCCGATGGCGAAGACAAGGTCGCTGTTGTGCAAGATAGATCATGGCAGAAAATTGGCCAAAAGCTTGCGATTTTCGGTCTGCCTTTGGTCTATCTATGGGCGATGCACCGCATTGGGTTTTTTGTCGCATCACCTCTGTTTATTGTGGCCTATCTCTACATATTAGAGGTGCGTAATTGGCGCTATTTATTAGGCGTTACAGCCATTGTTTTGGCTATCATCTTTTTTGTGTTCGTCAGATTGTTTTATGTCGCTGTGCCAGTTGGCGCATGGGAGACATTCTATGCGATCAACAATGAAATTATCACATATATCCGTATTGGGCTGTAGAGGCGAGGGGGCTTTGTCATGGTTGATTTTCTAGCAGGCACACTTGCCTTGTTTGGTGACTTTCAGACGATTATGATTTTCACCTTTGCGCTATTTGGCGGTATGTTATTTGGTGCTATTCCGGGTGTGAATATGCTGACCCTTGGGGCGGTGATATTACCCTTTACGATCGCTATGCAACCAGATCATGCCATTATGGTCTTTGCCACGATTTATTGTGCAGGGGTGTTTGGCGGCGCTATCACAGCGATTTTATTTAATATTCCGGGCGCGCCAGAAAATGCGCCAACATGTTTTGATGGCTATCCGATGACGCAGAAGGGTGAGGCTGGCAAAGCGATTGGCGCGGCTGTTTCATTCTCAGCTCTCGGTGGTGCGGTCTCTGCTGTCATGATGATGGCGGCAACACCATTAATTGCAAAATGGGCTGTGACATCATTTGGCCCACCAGAAATTTTCGCCCTTATTTGTTTTGGCTTGGCTGTCTCTGCTTCCGTAGGCGCCAAGACATTGTGGAAAGGCTGGATGAGTATCTTCCTTGGTCTTGCTATCGCAACCGTTGGCACAGACCCTGTTGGGGGTATCAGACGTTTTAATGAATGGTCGTTATTTGGGTTTGAGACATCATCTTACTATTTGTCTGCGGGGATTCACTTTATCCCTGTCATCCTCGGCTTTTTCGCTGTATCTGAGGTTTTGACCCAAGCACAAAATATCGCGCAAGGTACAAGAGAGCGTCCAAAAGCAAGTATGCAATTACCAACAATGGCAGAATTTTGGGCCGTACGTATTACCGCCTTTCGTTCGATGATATTAGGTTTCTTTGCTGGCGTATTGCCTGGCATTGGTGCGACCTTGGCGGCCTTTTTGGGCTATAGCCAAGCTGTGCGCTGGTCAAAAACACCTGAGAAATATGGCAAGGGTGAGCTTGATGGGGTGGTTGCCTCTGAGACAGCCAATAATGCTGCGACAGGTGCGGCTATGATACCGCTTCTTGCGCTTGGCCTGCCAGGCGGCGCGCTGACAGCGATGATGCTTGGTATTTTCCAAATTCATGGGATGGAGCCGGGGCCGCTGATTTTCATCAATAGCCATGATCTTGTCTGGGTGATGTTTGCGGCGATGTTCTGGGCGAATGTGGCAATCCTAGGTCTTGGGTGGATTCAAACAAAAACAGTTGTGCATATTTTGCGCATTCCATTCCGTTGGCTAGCCCCTGGCATTTTGCTACTTGCGGTGATTGGTGCTTTTGCCTTACGCAATCTTCTGATTGATGTCTGGGTGATGTTGCTTGCTGGTATTGTAGGCTATCTGTTGCGTCGCACAGGCTATTCAGCCGCTGGTATTGTTCTTGGCCTTATTTTGGGCAAGCTCGGCGAGTCTGCTTTTGCAAAATCAATGCAGCTTCTGGATTATTCGGCACTTGGCTTTATTGATAGACCAATTGCGGCCTTTTTGATCATTGCGGCTATCTTGACTGTGGTGAATTCGATTATCCGTGAAATTCGTGCCACTAGAGGTGCGAAGGCCGCAACAAAGATGCTGATGGATTAATAACAAAACAAATAGATGGGTTGTTCAAGCTATGACTGACTTAGCACAAATTGATGACATTATCGCCAAAGCAAAAGCCGCACAAAAGGCATTTGAGGAGGGGGCAGATCAAGATCGCTTTGATAGGGCGGCTGAGGCTGTCGCTTGGGCGCTTATGGAACCCTCACGCAATAAGTCATTGGCTGAATTTGCGGTTGCAGAAACAGGGATTGGTAATGTTGCTGATAAAATCAAAAAAAACCACCGCAAGACGTTAGGGCTATTACAGGACTTACAAGGTGTTCCGACCTTTGGTCATGTGGAAGAGGATGAGGCGGCAGGGCTGTCTTTATATTTGCGCCCCAAGGGTGTGGTTGCTGCCATTGTGCCATCAACGAACCCTTTGGCAACGCCTGTGAATAATGCGGTCAATGCGCTTAAAACAGGCAATGCGATTACTCTTGCGCCCTCTCCCAAAGGGGCTAAGCCGCTTGAGCGTCTGATTGGCTATATCCATGAAGAGCTTGATAAAGTTGGAGCAAGCCGCGATTTGGTTCAGATGGTGCCAAACCCGCCCTCAAAGGATAAAACAGCGCACTTGATGGCGGCGGCTGATGTGCTGATTGCCACTGGATCACAGAATAATGTGAAGTCAGCCTACGCCTCTGGTACACCTGCTATCGGGGTTGGTATGGGCAATGTGGTCACCATCATTGATGAGGGTGTTGATGTAGATGAGGCGGCACAAAAAATTGCGGCCTCAAAAACATTTGATAATGCCACTAGCTGCTCATCAGAGAATGCGGTCATTGCGCTTGATGCCACTTATGATGCGATGCTAGCCGCCTTAATCAAGGCAGGGGGCTATCTGCTTGATGAGGGGCAGGTGGCGTTGCTTGAAAAGACCTATTGGCAAGACGGCAAGATGAACCGTCATATGATGGCACAAGATATCGATAAATTGTTAGCGGCACTTTCAATAGATGATGCCAATGATGATGTGCGTTTTTTAATTGCGCCAACAGATAAATCGACTAAGGCTGATAAAATTTCTGGCGAGAAGATGGCTCTATTCTTTGCTCTTTATCGCGCGCCAGATTTCCTTTCGGCGGCGTGCCTTGCACAAGAAATACAAGATGGGCA
>WTHV01000054.1 GCA_011525265.1 Alphaproteobacteria bacterium
GCACAAGCTTACGCAGCTTTGGCAGCAGAGTTGTTGGCACAAGAGAAAAACCTTCAAGAAAATGAATAATAACAATAGTTTAATATATTAAAGGACGGTTGCGATGTCTGCCTCTGATTCAAAAAAGTCACCAAAGAAACCTACCAAGGGTCTAGGCCGCGGTCTGTCGTCTTTACTGGGTGATGCCGCTCCTGCTGTGGCAAATACACTTGCTTCAGACGGTCAGGCGCCAGCACAAACTGCACCAGCTAGTGGTGCAAGACCAACCGAAATTCGTCTTGTGCCAGTGGAATGGATTAATCCAGGGCCATGGCAGCCGCGCCGTATCTTTGATAAAACAGCTTTGGAAGAATTAGCGCAGTCAATGACTGAAAATGGGATTGTCCAACCTATTTTGGTGCGCCCCAATCCGCAAAAAGAAGGCCGTTATGAATTAATTGCGGGTGAGCGTCGTTGGCGCGCTGCACAAATGGCACGCTTACATGATATTCCAACGATTATCCGTGAGTTAAGTGACAAGCAGGCGGCAGAATTATCGCTGATTGAAAATATTCAACGCCAAGATTTATCAGCCATCGAAGAAGCACGTGGTTATCGTGCGTTAATTGACGCCCATGGTTATAGCCAAGAAGATTTGGCAGGCATTGTTGGCAAATCGCGTCCCCATATTGCGAATATGATGCGCTTGTTAAACCTGCCAGATGAGATTCATCACATGATTTTAACAGGGGCGTTAACAGCTGGCCAAGCACGCCCTCTCATTGGTCATGAAGATGCGCTCGCCTTGGCAAAGCAAGTTGTTGAAAAAGGGCTTAGTGCGCGTGAGGTTGAAAAATTAGCGCGTCACGAATTGCCTGAAGATACACAGTCTAAAAAGCCTGAAAAATCATCAGATATCAAAGCGTTAGAGAAAAAAGCCAAAGATGTTTTGGGATTGAGGCTTGCTGTTGATTGGGATGAGAAAAAGGAAAAGGGTGCGGTGAAATTCACTGTATCTAGCTTTGCACAATTAGATATGATTTTAGAAAAATTAGGATTAAATGACGGCTAACGTCGCGGCTTTAAGCGCAAACATATACCAAGCAGGCCTTGCCCAAGATGGGTATAGGGTTCGGGTATGTGACCTGATTTCAATTCCTGTTCCATATCAATGAGTTTTTGCCAAAATTGTAGGGCGTTCATTTCTGGAATACGATCAACTGCCGCTGTGAAGAGTGGCTTTGTTTTAAAATGAACGGGAGGGCGTAGACGCCCTATGGCACTCATCGCTGATTCTCCGCGAGCAACAAGAGCGCGTGCTTCATATATTTGCTTAAATCCAAATGCCATTTGACGCAAAATCGCTATTGGGGCGATGTCTTCTTGGCGTGCTTTTTCAAGCATTATGCCAAGTTGTTTTACATCACCGGATAATACAGATTTCATAAATAAATCAATGGCTTGTGCTGATGAATCACCTAATGCTTCATCGATATCATCGCTTGTTAACGTGCCATTTGGCCCTGCCATGAGGGCAAGCTTTTCAATCTCTGACCTGCTTGCAAGCCTATCGCTCCCTAATCGGCTTACCAAAAGCTGCATGGCATCTCTGTCAATTGTAATGGACTCTTTGGCAAAAATAGATTGCGCTAATTGGCCAATGTCTTTGCCCTCATCAGCATAACAGCCAATAGAGGCAATGTGCGTTTCGCCCTCACAAAATTTCACCAGCGCATGGCGTGTTGTGGTATCACTGGCTTCAATAATGAGCCGTGACCCGGTTTTTAGCAAAGGAACAGCTTTTTTCACAGCTTCGGTGATCTCTGTGCCTGTACCGCGGAGCCTGACAAGACGCTCATCACCAAAAACAGGCAAGGCGGTGACTTCATCAACAAGGCGGGCAGGGTCTGCTTTGACCTCATCGCCTCTCAGAGAGACAGATTGAAAGGGATCATCAAGGTCTGAGACGATTTGCTTTGACAGAGATAGCGCGCGTTCACGCATCAGGCCAATATCAGCGCCATGGAAAAAATAACACAAATATTTCGGTGCAGGCTTTGCGAGTACCGAGGCAATATCACGTGGTGCTATTTTCATCGTTTAGCTATTACCTTATCTTGTGAAATTATTGGTTCGATATGTCCTCATAGGCCTTCATAAGCTAAGAAAAAACGCCTCAAGCGCAATGATAATTTATCAGCCAATGTGGCAGTGAGGCGTTCTTCAGCAAATTGCTTTGACTTGTCCTGACCATAATAGGATGAAATTGTACCAGATGTCGCTGTCGCAGAAATAGAGCCTGAGGTTAACTCCTCGCCGCTTATCTTATCCTTTAGGCTATAAGATAAAGACATGCTTGTCTTTGAAAGGTTCGATGATTTCCCGCGCAAGGCCAATGTGGATGAGCTTGATGCTGTTAATTTCGTATTAAGGCTTAAATCACGCAAAGCTGGTGTCTGGTTTAAATTATCTTTAAGTGAGCGATTAAAAATCTGTTCCAGCCTTGTATTAGGTGCTGTGATATCAATGCGATCAAGCTGATCTTGTGTTTGTGCGACAAGTTCGCTTGAAGATATGGTCTGACAGGCTGATAGGCCGCATAGGATAATCAATGCGCCTAGAAATGTGTACAGATGTGACCTAGATAACAACATTGATAATCCTATTTGGCACGACAATGACTTTTTTCGGCTCTTGTCCTTCAAGATATTTCACAATTGTGGGATGCGCTAGTGCTTTTTCACGCGCCTCATCCTTGTCGCAGTCAACAGCAAGGCGCACAGTGGTGCGCAATTTACCATTGACCTGCACACCAATTTCAACATCATCAGCAACCAGCCATGTTGCATCAGCTTGTGGCCAAGGAGCGTTTGTTACAAGTCCCTCATTGCCTGCTGCACTCCATAATTCCTCAGCAATATGAGGTGAGAATGGCGCAATAAGCTGTGATAAAGTCCCAATTGCAAAATCACGTACTTGATTAGCCCCGTCATTATCTTCTTTTAGATCAGAAATTGCGCCTGCCAGAATATGAAGTTGCGCCACACAGCGGTTTAGCGCAAAGCGTTCAATATCATTGCCAATGGCTTCAATGGATTGATGAGTCACACGAAGGCATTGTTTGGCGGCATCAGTTAGATTATCTGTATCTTCAATGCCTTGTGAGCCAGATAGTTTGTCTTTCAAGCGCCACAGTTTTTGGATGAAACGATTAGCGCCTTCTACACCAGATTCTGTCCATTCAAGGTCACGTTCTGGCGGCGAATCTGAAAGCATGAATAAGCGTGCTGTATCAGCACCATAAGTCTCAATGATAAGCTCAGGGTCAACCACATTACGCTTTGACTTACTCATCTTTTCAACACGGCCAGCCTCAATGGCTTCGCCTGTTTTGGTGTGCACCCAGCCATCAGCTGTTTTTGTTACCTCTTCAGGGAAAAGCCATGCGCCATTATTATCACGGTAAGATTGATGACAAACCATCCCTTGTGTTAAAAGGCCGGCGAAAGGCTCGGCTAAGTCTAAATAGCCTACTTGTGAGAGGGCTCTTGTAAAGAAGCGTGAATAAAGCAAATGCAGAACCGCATGTTCTACGCCGCCAATATATTGATCAACAGGCATCCAATAGGCAGCTGCTTCTTTCGAGAAAGCCCCTTCTGCCTTTGGGTCTGTATAGCGCAAGAAATACCATGAGCTTTCAAAGAAAGTATCAAAAGTATCTGTTTCTCTTCTTGCGTCTTTGCCACAGCTTGGGCAGGCGGTATGTTTCCATGTCGGATGATTGGCAAGCGGGTTGCCATTGCCGCCAAATTCCACATCTGTTGGCAATGTGACAGGCAAATCGGCATCAGGCACTGGCACCGCACCACAATCATCACAATAAATAATTGGAATAGGACAGCCCCAATAGCGCTGACGCGATACACCCCAATCACGCAAGCGATAGGTGGTCTTAGCACTGCCACAGCCAAGTGATTCAAGCGTTTCAATTGCTTTTTCTTTACCATCTTCCACAGATAGGCCGTTCCAATCGCCTGAATTAATCAATCTGCCAGGGCCTGTATAGGCTTCATGACCAATTGTGAAACTTGCCTCATCTTCATCTTTTGGCAGGACGACAGGTGTCACGCTGCAATCATATTTGCGTGCAAAATCAAGATCACGTTGATCATGGGCAGGACAGCCAAAAATCGCGCCTGTGCCATAATCCATTAAGACAAAATTGGCGATATAGACAGGTAATGTCGCCCCCTCAATAAGCGGGTGTGTCACCTCTAGGCCTGTGAGATAGCCTTTTTTCTCAGCCTTCTCAATCGCCGCTTCTGATGTGCCAAGTGCAGAACACTCTGCCAAAAAGGCCTCTGCATCTTGATTGCTTTTCGCCAATGACAGGGCAAGCGGATGATTCGGTGCCACAGCCACAAAAGACGCGCCATAAAGCGTATCAGGGCGTGTGGTGAAAATCTCCAGCTCAGTGAAATGCGCATTTTCAGATGATGCCTTGAAAGTCAGGGATGCGCCAACTGATTTGCCAATCCAATTATGTTGCATCAGACGCACACGATCTGGCCATCTATCAAGACCTTCAATGGCTTCTAGTAGATCAGAGGCGTAATCTGTAATTTTCAAAAACCACTGAGAGAGCTGTTTGCGCTCAACCGCAACCCCAGAACGCCATCCTTTGCCATCAACAACCTGCTCATTGGCAAGAACGGTTTGTTCAACGGGATCCCAATTGACCCATGATTCTTTACGATAAGCAAGGCCAGCTTGTAAAAACTCCAAGAACATTTTCTGCTCATGGCGGTAATAATCAGGGGTACAGGTGGCAATCTCGCGTTCCCAATCATAGGATAGTCCCATACGTTTTAGCTGATCACGCATGGCGGCAATATTTTCAATTGTCCAATCACCAGGGTGAACACCGCGCTCCATCGCTGCATTTTCTGCAGGCAATCCAAAGGCATCCCACCCCATAGGGTGCAGAACATTATAGCCTGATGCTTTGCGATAACGAGCGACAACATCGCCTAATGTGTAGTTGCGCACATGCCCCATATGGATTCGCCCAGACGGGTAGGGAAACATTTCCATCACATAATATTTTGGCTTGCTATGATCAATGCTAGATGTGAAAGCTCCTGCTTTTTCCCATTCAGCTTGCCATTTTTCTTCGAGGTGACGAGGGGCAAAATCAGACATTATGCAAACCTATATCTGCGATTGAGTGAGTGTGACATTATAAAATTAAAAAAGCGAAAAGGCGTCTTAGCCTTCTGATTCTACCTGAATGGCAGCCCTAATTTCGCGCGCTCTTGTCAAGATAAGCTCTTCAAGGCGCAGACCCATTGCTGTATCTTGGCCCGCATCAACCCATGCGCCATTATCATTGCGCTGAAGATAGACAAGGACGCGGATAGCATCTGAGCGCAATTCACGGTCCAGAACAAAAATCGCAAGCTTCAGGCGTTCATTTGGGCGATCTGGTAGCGAATACCATTCTGTTAAGATTGAGCCGCCAAATGTGTCAACATCTGCTAGCGGGACGAATGAGGCTATATCCAATGACGCACGCCATAATAGCGCATTGACTGGCAATGATGCGCCCGTATCAGATTTCGGACTACCAATATCAGAGATGACAATGCCTGCCTTATCTTTGCCCGTAAGGAACGAGCCTGTGTCATCACTATTATCTTGCGCGGCAGTATTCTCGCCAAGTTCAAGACCTGAGCAAGCAGAAAGGCTAAGTGAGATAAGAAGAAATAAGGCAAAACGTGTCATTTTCGTCTCCGAAAAGCAG
>WTHV01000057.1 GCA_011525265.1 Alphaproteobacteria bacterium
AGCCAGAATTATCAAGCAACAAGGTGACAATCGTATCACGAAACTTTGTATCTTGTTCTTGCTTATATGATAGGGCAGATAGGGGCTGTGTTACCACGCGGTGCAATTTGCCTGCGTCCAATATGCCTTCTTCAAGATCGAAATCCCAAGACCGGTTTTGGTGCGCCATCAATTTACGCTGCAAACGGTTGGCAAGCTTGCCAATCACACTTGTCAGATTTTCAAGATGCCTGTCCAGCATGGCACGCAAGCGATCTAATTCTTCATTGTCGCATAAATCATCGGCATCAACGACTTCATCAAATTGGCGCGTAAAGACTTGATAGGCCTCTTTGTTACCATCAGCAGCGGCTGATTGGCCTTGCGGGTCACCGCCTGGTGATTCGCCATCTGCCATCGCATCACTATCAGGGTCGCCATCCATATCTGTGCCATCATCAGACCCCATGGCCGCTTCACCATCTTGATCAAGAGATTGGCTATCTTGGGCGTCAGATGAATCCTCACCCATCGCACTTTCAGCCTCATCATCTTGGCCGTCTTGTTCTTCATCAGGGTTGCTTTCGCCTTCTTCATCATTGTCGGCATCTTCGCCATCAGAATCAGACGCATCCCCCATATCAGTTTCAAGCGCGCCAATTAGTTCGCGTGCTAATTTGGCAAAGGCGGTTTGATCAGCTTCTGTACCTTGCATTTTTTCAAGCAATGCACCAGCACGTGATTGAATCCAAGGACGCCATAACTCCATTGTCATAGCGGTTGAAACAGGCGGTGCTTCACCTGTTAGCACTTCGCGCAATGTCAGTCTTACTGCCTCAGCAAGGGCGCTCTCATCACCACTATCAGGCGCGCCAATGGTACGGCCCTCATAATGTTTATTGATTTTCTCTGTTAGGTTTTTACGCACACCTGCCATTTGGTTGGCGCCAATCGCTTCGATACGCGCTTGTTCTGCCGCTTCAAAGATCGCTTTCGCCCCTGCCATTTGTGGGCATAAGCGGTTATGTTTTGCCTCATTATGATGGGCAAGCCATAGGCCAGCAGAATCACTGGCACCGCGCAATTTATCCATTGATTGGTTGACGCCTTCACGCGCTAAGGCTGGCAGGCGCACTTCTGTTTGGCCAACATGAGTATCATGGCCGGCATAGCGCACTTGAACTTGTTTCCCGCCAGCAAGCGCACGCATTGAGGCCGCATTGGCTTTCAAAAATTCAGCTTGTTTATCCGACGGGCTCACGATCGTGCACCTTTATCCTATGGCTATGATGGTCATGGCTTTGTACAAAAGCATGCTTTACGATGTGGTCTGGCCACCTTCTGGCAGATCAATACCAAAGACGCGCTGATAATATTCCGCCAAAGTTGGGCGTTCAATTTCATCACATTTATTCAAAAAGCTTAACCGGAATGCTAATGTGATATCATTAAAGATACGCGCATTCTCAGCCCAAGTTAGAACCGTTCTAGGTGACATCACAGTTGAAAGATCACCTGCTAGGAAGCCTTTGCGTGTCATATCAGCCAAGCGCACCATCTGGTCAATTTGCTTCTCGCCCTCAGGGTTTTGGTAATCTTTTTGTTTGGCAAGAACGATGCGCACTTCATCTTCATGTGGCAGATAATTCAATGTTGATACGATTGACCATCTATCCATTTGCCCTTGGTTAATCTGCTGTGTGCCATGATAAAGGCCCGTGGTATCACCAAGACCAACGGTATTTGCTGTTGCAAATAGGCGGAAATGCGGATTTGGTGTGATGACTTTGTTGCTATCTAGCAATGTCAGCTTGCCGTCAATTTCTAGAACGCGCTGAATCACAAACATCACATCAGCTCTGCCTGCATCATATTCATCAAAAATAAGGGCAACTGAATTTTGCAAAGCCCATGGCAATAGGCCTTCTTTGAATTCTGTCACTTGCTTGCCATCACGAAGCACAATCGCATCTTTACCGATAAGGTCAATACGGCTGATATGGCTATCGAGGTTGATTCGCAATGTTGGCCAGTTCAGGCGCGCGGCGACTTGTTCAATATGTGTTGATTTCCCCGTGCCGTGATAGCCTTGGATCATCACGCGACGGTTATGTGAAAAGCCTGCGAGAATGGCAAGGGTTGTATCCTTATCAAACTGATAATCGGCGTCTATCTCTGGGACATAATCTGAGGCTTCGGAAAAGCCAGGTACGCTGAGATCGACATCGATGCCAAAAACGTCTCTTACATTAAATGTTGTATCAGGCGCACCCAAATGGTGGGCGGCTCTACCATGAACGGTATCTGCTGACATCTTTTCACTCCGTAACGGGGGTCGGTACTTATTTATCGTAATGTTATTTACTTTGTTGCTAGCTTGTTACGCAACAAAGAATACGCAAGATTGATTTCTTTTAGCTTTTCTTCAGCTTTTGGGTCACCATTATGCCTATCAGGATGATGAAGCTTTACGAGCTGATTATAGCGCTTTTTCAGTACATTATTATCTGTGGTGGGATCAATGCCAAAAAGTGCCCATGCTTTGCGTGTCTCAGGGTCAAGTGCCTCAATAGCGGCATCTTTGGTGGTTGTGACATCTTCATCAAAAAAGCCAAACACATCATCAAGATCTTCAGGACGGAAGCTCGTTTTTGCCCCTTTTGCCGATGGTTGTTTGCCAGAGGTGCCAAATTTCCATGATGGCCGCTCCCATGTTGAAGCATCTCTGATGGCTTTTTCCAAAGCATCATCTTCTAGACCTGAAAAATAATTCCATCTTTTATTATAATCACGCACATGATCCAGACAGAAATACCGGTAATCACGCAAAGCATCCCGGTTTTTAGGCGCAGGGTATAGGCCATGCGCATCGCAATCGGGCGCTTCACATAAGGGCACCTCTGCTTTACGATCCTGCTCATGGCGTTGATAGCGCATATCAGGTAATTTCACATCATTGGCTTTTGAAAATCTCATGACAAAGAGTATAAGCTTTAGAAGGTTGAAAACAAGGCTAACAGTATGAAGGATCGCACATAATGCTTGTAAAAGAGTTAATGGCAGACGCACTTAATGAGGCATTTGCACCGACCATCCTGGAAATTGAAGATGTTAGCCATCATCATGCCGGTCATGCTGGCGCGCCAGATGGTGGTCAAAGCCATTTTGAATTGCGCATTTCTGCCCCTGCTTTTGAAGGCAAAAGCCGTGTTGCATCACATCGTATGATCAATAATGCGCTCGCATCCCTTCTTGCGGGCCCTATTCATGCGCTGCAAATCACCATCATCACATAAATAATGGCTCTCATATAACAAGCGTGTTTTGCCTGTGTGGGTGGGCTATTTTTTATCAGAATCTTTTAAGGGAATCCCCCAATTCCAATTGGCGGCTTGATTGCCCTCTGCCAAAGCATGACAGCTATTAAGCAAGCCTGCCATTTGCGGTGGTGCAGCTTTGCTATCAGGGTTGGCATCGCCTTCTTCACGCAACCGGCGTGCGCGCTCGCCATAGATGGTTTGAAACGCAACTGTCGCAACAGGCCCCATCAGCTCTGTGATATGGGTGCAACCCTGTACACCGCCAATCGCGCGTTGCACAATTTTTTTCCACCCTGGTTGAATTTTTGCCCCCACCAAATTGGCAATGGCTTGCGCGCCTTGTGGGCATTCATGATACGGCCCTGAAACTGTCTTAGCATGGGCGGCAATCACTTCCATCTCTTCTGAGATCGTCACGCAGACTTTCATATGATGAAGGGCTTGACCTTTTTTTATCTTGCCATGGGCGCGTGAGGGGAAGCTGTGGCTTTTTTTATCAATCAGCTCTGCTTCAATATCATAATGTCCATCATCTCGTGCATAGCCATCAAGGGTAATGGTGCGCCGATGCGCATGGGTGCGCGTCGTATCAGTCATTAAAAACCCTCCTCTAGGATGTTGTAGTCTCTGCTGTCTCTGCGGCTTGCTTGCCGAATTCTTGCTTTCCGGTATCTTTTGCCAATTGCAGCTTTGTTAAGGCGACGCCTTCACGTTCTATGATGGTAAAGCGGATATCATGGAAGCGGAATTTTTGACCAACAGACGGGATAGCACGTGATTCCATCAAGACAAGCCCCGCAATGGTCGAGGCTTTCTCATCAGGAAGAGACCAATTCAAGATACGATTTAAATCACGGATGGTGACCGTACCATCAACCAGCCAACTGCCATCAGCTTGTGCCACACAACCTTGCAATGAGACATCTGTCTCATCATCAATATCACCAACGATTTCTTCTAGGATATCTTCTAATGTGACAATGCCTTGAAAGGCGCCATATTCATCAATCACAAGGGCAAAATGTTCACGCCTTGCGCGGAAGGCTTGCAATTGTTCAAACAAATCAGTGGTCTCTGGAATGAAATAGGGGTCTTGTGCACTATCAGAAATATCTAGGGCAGACAGCGCATCATCTTCACTTGCTTTTTGCAATGCCAACAACAGTGATTTGACATGCAAGACACCAATAATATTCTCAGGGCTGTCTTTAAAGATCGGATGGCGTGTATGCGGCGAGGTTAGCACAAAGCGCACAATATCCTCTGGATCATCATCTGCATTAATCATTGAAACAGAGGCACGATGGGTCATAATCTCATCAACTTGCACATCACCTAGATCAAGCACAGATGAGAGCATGGCTTTGGTCTCACGA
The DNA here is from genome assembly GCA_011525265.1 of Alphaproteobacteria bacterium. Taxonomy (GTDB): domain Bacteria; phylum Pseudomonadota; class Alphaproteobacteria; order Puniceispirillales; family Puniceispirillaceae; genus UBA685. The sequence continues at coordinate 4,676 of WTHV01000057.1, forward strand.
CCTTCAGCATCTGAATTCTCGCCATGAAGCTCGATCATACCGCGCAATTCTTCATCACGCTCCTCATCACTCTCACTTGTGCGTCCCATCAAGTTGGTTGATAGCCAGCGTACCGCAAGCGCAAGGGGCGTTAATAACAGCACAATCACGGCTATTGGGCGCGCAATGCGAAGCGCAAAACGATCAGCGTGATTAAAGGCATAAGTCTTTGGTAAAACCTCGGCAAAAATCACAAGCAAAATCGTCATAAATAAGGTGGCAAGGACAAGCCCGCTATCACCAAAGATAGTCAAAGCAGCAGAGGTGGCAACCGCAGATGCCATCACATTTACCGCATTATTGCCAATCAAGATGGCAGAGATAAGCTTCTCTCTATCTTGGCGTAGATTCTCAACAATCGCAGCGTTTTTTGACCCTTTTCGTGCCATTTGGCGCATCCGTGCATCAGATGCCGCCGTCAGCGCTGTTTCCGCGCTTGAGAAAAAGGCAGATAAAAAGATTAAAATCAGTATGGCGATACCAAGCTCAATCAGGATTTCTAGCATTTAGGCACGACTTTCTAAAAAATCGATAACATCATTCACAGCAATATGGCTGGTGATTTCAGCATCACCGATTTGATTCACCAAAATAAAGGTCAAAACACCATTTTGTGTCTTTTTATCCTTCATCATATGGCCTGCTAAAATAGCTGCATCAGCCTTGCCAGCTGGTAAATCAGCAAGCGATTGCGGCAGCCCCATTTTCGCTAAATGGGCTTTTACACGGCCTGAATCTTGACTATTGCCTTTGCCAAGATAAGCCGAAAATTCAAATGCCAAACCAAGCCCAACAGCCACAGCCTCACCATGAAGCAAGCGCCCATCATAACCGGCCTCTGCTTCAAACGCATGGGCAAAGGTATGGCCAAGATTGAGAAGGGCACGCCGGCCTGCTTCTGTCTCATCAGCGGAAACAATTGCCGCTTTGGCAAGGCAGGATGTCATAACCGCATGGCTCACAGCCTCTTTTTCGCCTGCAATAACGCGTGTGCCATTTGCCTCAAGCCATTCAAAGAAATCAGCATCGCCAAGCAAGCCATATTTGACAATCTCTGCATAGCCAGCACGCATTTGACGCGGTGATAAGGTGGCTAGAACATCTGTATCGGCTAGGACGATTTTTGGCTGATAAAATGCCCCAATAAGGTTTTTACCCACCTTGGCATTTATGCCTGTCTTGCCGCCAACAGAGCTATCAACCTGTGCCAGTAAGCTTGTTGGGATTTGGATGAAATCAACGCCGCGCAACAGGCTTGCCGCTGCATAGCCGACAAGATCGCCAATTACCCCGCCACCAAGAGCAATTAAAACAGCCTGCCTATCCACGCCAAGTGCCAGAATATCTTCCATAAGTGCTGAGAATTGCGCTAATGATTTTGCGCCTTCACCAGCAGGCACATCAAGGCAATCAACTTTGCGGCATAAAGGCGCAATCTTATCTGCCAAATCAGATTGATAAAGTGCTTTTGTATTGCTATCTGCGATGATGATCACATGTCTGTCTGTGATAAAGGGCGCTAGATGCGTATCAGCCTGTGCCAAAAGTTTTGGGCCAATTTTAATTTCATAAGAGCGCGCGCCTAAATCGACAGGGACGATTACCGTGTCATCTTCTTGTGCGCTATGCGTTTGGTATTTGTTGGACATAATCTCTTATACTCTATTTTGGGGCGTTATGGCAAAAGGCGATGGTGCAGATAGCACTAGGCTTGCTCTGCGATAGCCCCCAGTAACTTTTCCAATGATTGGCGCAATGATAGCCCATCTGTATCAACAATAATATCGGCGCAAAGATAATCATCAAACCGCTCGTGATGCAAGCGTTCCAAAACGCCAAGCGGATTATCACCTGATAGCAAGGGGCGTGATGACAGATTATCTATACGGCTTAATAACTCAGATGGCGCCGCACGAAGCCAGACCACAGTCACGTGCCCTTTGGCCATCTCGCGGATTTCAGCCTGACAAAATGCCCCGCCGCCAACAGAGATAATTGTCTTTTTTTGCGTGATTAATTTGCCAATAACCCGCCGTTCCATTTCTCTGAATTTCGGCTCGCCATAAAGATCAAAAATATCAGTGATACGCAGATTGCTCTCATCTTCGATTTGCTTGTCTGAATCGACAAAATCGCACGCAACAGCTTGTGCCAACATTCTGCCAATAACGGTTTTGCCAGACCCCATCAGCCCGATAAGCATAATTGATTTATCGGCGAGCTTGGCTGTTATATCAGCATAAGACAGGCTTGCATTTGCGCCTTGCGTCATAAAAGAAATCCCCTTGGGTTCTGTGATCGGCCATGATGACCTGTCATACTCATTTATATAAAGCATTGAGGAGGTAATAAAAAGAGACCAATTTTAGCAATTGGCACGCTGTTTTTTAAAAATATCTTGTAACGCTCTTTTTATGGCCTCTTTTATGTCCTTATCGGTTTGATGCCCAAATCAGGCCATAATTGGACGATATGTGTTAATATCTTATACAAAATATCTGCATCTAGGGTATGATAGGGCAGTGTTGCGTTTGTTTTTAAGGGGAAATGGCGTTGAAAAAATCTGGTATTATCATTTTGGCCTTTGTGGCATTTGGCGTTATCAGTGTGGGGTATTTGTCAACTGTGCAAATTCCTGCACCTGTGAAAAGCGTGTCAAAACTTGTCCCAAATGAGGAATTGCCGCGCTAGGCCTGTCACATTTTTGCAAAGCGCCTCACAGGCGTTCTTAGAGGGCGCGAGAGCCTTTTTGAAACATTTTGATTGATTTACGGTAGTTATTGTCATGGCGTCTAAAGCATCCACTCTTCTGAGATCCACCACAATAGCGCTCCTTGCGCTTCTATTAGGCACGTCTATCGGCACTGCCCAACGCACAGATAAGCCACTTGACCTAACAGTACTTTCAACAAGTGAAGAGAATGTGCAATTTGTCATCATAGAAGGTGACCCCAACAGCGCGCCTGCAAATGATAATCAGAGTGAGGCGGATGTCTCTCTCGATAATCTGAGCGCGGCTGTAACGCCAGAAGCTCTTGTGGAAACAAGTGCTGAGAGCCTTGCGGATAACACGTCTGACGTATCAGATGTGCAAGAGGCAGGCGGCGGAGCTGCAAGCGATGATGAGGCACAGCCTTCAGGTCGTATGACACGGCGCTCTATAAAGGATGTGGGTCTTGCGTCTATCGGTATCTCAGACGGGGCTGATGACACGCTTGATATGCTTGATAATCGTTTATGGCGCGGTGTGTCATTGCCGCGTGCGATGCGTTTGATTGAATTTGTGCCTGAATCTATCTCGTCAAACAGCTTGCGCAAGATGAGCTATCATGTGATTGCGCGCCAAGCTGTGCCACCCAAAGGGGCGGCAGAAAACCCTTCAGCGCTGTTAAAAGCGCGTTTGGATTATTTATCACGCACCGGTCGCTCACAAGCTTTGGCGGCGATCATCAGCCAATTGCCAGAAACAGAAGACTGGCAAGACTGGCATATGTGGAAGCTATTTTATGATCTGATGATGCGTGAGGATGAAAAGGCCTGTGCGAGCGCGGCAACCAATGCGTCAACATCGCTAGACCCGCTTTGGCAAAAGGTGAATCTGCTGTGCCTAATCCTCACAGGAGAGGAAGCACGCGCCGCTTTTTCTGCTGACGTTCTCAAAGCCTCTGGCTTGATTGATGATGCCTTATTCTTTGATGTGATTGACGTGCTATTGCGTCGCAAGACCAAAGATGAGATTGCCGCTGCCATCGCTGAGGATAGCTATCAGAATCATGATAGTGACATGGTACATCTCATTTTGATGGATGCCGCTCATATCAATATCAGCGAAAGCCAGCTTGATGCGATGGGCAATGGCTATGGTGAGGCGGCAGGGGCTTTGCGCTATTTAGCAGATGATGCCAGACAAGCGCTTGGGGTACGTAATTTGCGCCAAGGCTTGCTATCATCTGATGATGCCAAGGCGTTATTTATTGCCTCAACAGAGCCTGTGCAAACACCGCTGGTTGCCTTAACACGGCGTATCGAAGCTGATGAAGATGGCGCAGATAGTGCGGCGGTTGGTCTGTTCTTATCATTGCGCGCGGCTGTCCAGTCAGCAGATACATTATCGCAAGAGGCGCAGATAGAATTGGTGCAAACAATCTTATCTGCCATTGGCACAGAAGTGCGCGCTGGGAATGGGGCTATTTGGGTGCCTTTATATGCCCCCTATCTCAGCAAGGCCTTTGCAGCAAGTGACGTCACAAAAATGCCAGCTGACTTGCAAGCTGATTATGCCACAGTGCTTGCTGTGGCAGGACTTGATTTAACGCCACTACCAACAGATGGTGCGGCTGTTTTGGTTGGCGATTATGCGAGGATTATGGGTGATGATGGGATGGCCCCTCAGGCACGTATTCAGGCGCTTGAAAAATTCGATATGCTTGAATTATTGCCCTTAATGGCAAATGCTGAGACAGCAAGCGAAGATTGGTTTGCGGGCCTAACGCTTGAATCAGACATTTCAGATGATGCCCCGCGCTATCAAAGCCTTTCAATGCCAGCACTGTTAGCACTTGGTCAGGCGGCACAAAAAGGGCAGAGGGCAGAGGCTGTGATTTTGGCATCTCATCTTGTAGGTGCGCGCGACCTTGCGCAGATTGCACCGGCAGATCATGCTAAAATTGTCGCGCATTTGACACAAGCAGGCCTGAATAAGACCGCCAATGCCTATGGCAATGATGCGATGATCGCACATATCATGGCAGGCTTGTTGTACAGGCTAGGAGGCGAGGCGCGCTAATCATAGCTCACAAGGCAAATGGTAGCCCTCATAGCAAGGTTACCCTTATGGGAAAGGTCACCCTTATGGCGCAGGACGAGACAATCGCAGATTTTTTGATTGCGCTTGCCGCTGAAAGAGCAAGTGCTGAGAAGACTTTGCGCGCTTATGAAACTGATTTATCAGATGCGAATGCCTTTATGGCAGAGCGCGATGTCAGCCTGTCTCATGCCTCTAGTGATGACCTCAAAGCCTTATTATCGCATTGGCATAAAAGACGCCTTGCACCGCGCACAACCGCGCGACGTCTTAGCGCTTTGCGGGGGTTTTATGCCTATCTATGTGGTGAGGGTTTACGTACAGATAATCCATCTGTGAATGTTGCTAGTCCCAAAACAAGCCCCGCTATCCCGCAAGCGTTAAGTGAAAAGGATGTGGTGCGCCTGATTGACAAGGCACGTCACCTGCCAGATGAGGAGCAGGCGCTGATGATGTCCGCTGGCCTTGAGATGCTCTACGCCACAGGGTTGCGCATTTCAGAATTGCTTGCGATTGAAGAGAGCACTTTATTGACGAGGGAGAAAACGCTGACCATCAGGGGTAAGGGTGGTAAAGAGCGCCTTGTGCTTTTGACAGATATGGCAAGTGAGGCGGCGTTGCGTTGGATTGCATGGCGCCATGAAAAACAGCCTGATTATCTTGATAAGGCGCTTTTCTCATGGCGTAAAAAGCCGTTGACCCGTGATGATTTTGCACGTTTGCTCAAGCAAATCGCTGCTCTTGCTGGCATTGCAGCTGAGCGCGTCAGTCCCCATAAATTGCGCCATAGCTTTGCCACACATATGTTAAATCGTGGGGCTGATTTGCGTGTGTTACAGACGATGCTTGGTCATGCTGATATCGCCACCACCCAAATTTATACCAAAACCCGCTCTGATAGATTATCAGGTTTGGTACAAGATATGCATCCCCTTGCCAGAATGACTGATGGTGAGGTAGAATAGTGGTAATTCGTGTGATTGCGGTTTGCTAAATTTTAAATAGACACAGGTTTGTTTTATGCGTCATTTCCTTGATTTCGAAAAACCAATTGCGGCTCTTGAAGGTAAAATCCAAGAATTGCGCCACCTCACTGATGAGACAGATATTAATATCGCTGAGGAAATTGGGAAATTGCAAACACGCATGGAAAAAGAATTGACCCAAACCTATCAAGATTTAGGGGCATGGGAAAAGGTACAAGTCGCCCGCCATCCAGAGCGCCCAAAGCTCAGCCAAATCATTACCCAATTAACAGATGAATTTGTCCCGCTCGCAGGTGATCGTAATTTCGCTGAAGATTATGCGGTTATTGGCGGTCTTGCGAAATTCCGTGGACGTGATGTTGTCATTTTAGGCACCGATAAAGGGGCCACCACAGAAGAGCGTATCAAGCGCAATTTTGGCATGGCACGCCCTGAGGGCTATCGCAAGGCTATTCGCTTGATGGAAATGGCTGATAAATTTGGCCTGCCTGTCTTGTCATTTGTTGATACAGCAGGCGCTTATCCTGGCCGCGGTGCTGAAGAGCGTGGCCAAGCAGAAGCGATTGCGCGTTCTATCCAAACTTGTTTGAACCTATCAGTGCCAATGGTTACAGCGATTGTTGGTGAAGGTGGCTCTGGTGGTGCGATTGCGCTTGCGACAGCAAACCGCCTTGTGATGTTTGAACATGCTGTCTATTCGGTGATTTCACCTGAGGGCTGTGCGTCTATTTTATGGCGTTCTGGCGAACACGCCCAAAAGGCGGCAGAGGCGCTTCGTCTGACTGCGCAAGATATGCTGAAATTGGGTGTTATTGACCAGATTGTTGATGAGCCATTAGGCGGCGCGCATCGTGATATCACATCTGCGATTAACGCCCTTGGTGATGGCATGGCAAAACAGCTTGATGAATTGGCCTCTTTGACGCCAGCATCTGTGAAAGCTGATAGACGTGCAAAATATGTTTCTATTGGTGATAAGGGCCTGTAGATAGGCCGTTTTTAATCAAAATGATTATCCTGATTTCTCCATGCTGTCAGGCTAGTTCTAGCTTGTTCGACCAATGCCTTATCAAGCGTAGCACACGCCATATCACCTTCTGCCCCTGCATCAGCTAATACCTCACCCCATGGGGATATGATCAGCGCGTGACCATAGGTTTTGCGCCCATCATCATGTGTGCCTGTCTGCGCCGCCGCAATAATAAAGGCACCTGTTTCAATAGCGCGACTTCTTTGCAGAATATGCCAATGCGCTGCCCCTGTGGTGGCGGTGAAGGCGGCAGGGGTTAGGATAAGACTTGCCTGCTCTTTGGCATAATGATGATAAAGCCTAGCAAAGCGGATATCATAACAAATAGACAGACCTGTTTTAAATCCTGAAATATCCGTCATAACCGCTTTTGTGCCTGGCCGAAAGCTTTGTGATTCCTGATAATTTTGCCCATCATTTACCGCGGCATCAAACATATGAATCTTATCATAGCGTGCGGTTATTGTGCCATTTGGGGCAATAATATAATGGCGATTGGCAAGCCTGTTATCTGTCTCATTATGGCGCATCATCAGTGAGCCGAGCGATAAGGTCACATTATGTTTTTGCGCATAGTGGCGTGCCATAGCCAAAAAAGGGGAGTGGGCCTCATCTTCTGCCTTGGCAAATAAGCTGTCTTTGTCTTTGGCAAGGAAATTGGCACATTCAGGCAAACAGATAAGCTCAGCCCCACCACGCGCCGCCTTTTCAATCAGGGCTTGTGCTATGGCTCTGGTTTCAGATCGGCTGTCTTTTGCGGTATATTGCAGGGCCGCCACTTTCATAATGTTGCCCCTTATAATGAATTAAGATGCGCGTCCCAAAAGCATATCTAATTTGCCAAGGCGGTGCAATTGTGCCAATTCATCTGAGCCGCCAATCGGTTCATTATCGATGAAGATTTGTGGCACAGAGGTGCGTCCCTCAGCGCGCTTTGTCATCTTTTGACGCAATTCACGAGATAGGCTGACATCTGTCTCTTCATAGGATAGCCCTTCACGATCTAGCAGGCGTTTCGCACGCACGCAAAATGGGCAAAAAGGCGTGGTATATATTTCAATCTTTGCCATGATGGGTCTTTTCCTTCATTAACGCGTTGCTCTTTATATGGGGTATTGTGCAGTTTATGCAAGTTCTGCAAGATAGGAAAAATGCGCTATTGAACACGTGCAAAAGTCAGGCAATCAATAGGCCCCGCCCCATGGGCAGCAAGGCATAATGCCGCGTGATGGGCGGTACGTCCTGTTGTCATAACATCATCAATCAGTAAAATAGGACAGCCCTCTAAATTTAAGCTATTTCTATCTCTGATGGCAAAAGCGTGGCGCAAGATTTTATCTCTCTTTGCTTTATTATGACGTGCCAGACTTGATGTGGCTCTCTTTCGATAGAGGCTTGTGACGTCAAGCTGTGAGCGGCAATTCAAAAGGGTGCAAATTTCGCGTGCTAATTCAGCTGATTGATTATAGCGGCGATAAGCGCGTCTTGTGATATGAAGCGGGATTGGTATCACTTTTGTTTGTTTTTTATCATTTGTATTTTGACGCAATAATGTTCGACATTGTGGTGCCATCATTTGTGCCATAAGCGGCGCCAAATCAACGCGGGATGCGTGTTTAAAAGGCAAAATAAGGGCCTTTGATGCGTCATCATAATGCAGGACAGCACGCCGATTGCGCAACGGGCTGTCATCATCAAGGCACAGGGCGCACAGCATATCCGCATCAGCTATGCTAAGCCTATGGGGGCGGCCACAACGCTGGCAGATAGGCTCTGATATAAAGGATAAATTTGCCCAACAAGCAGGACATAGACCTTGTTCTGCGATGATGGCATCACATATTGGACAATGGTGCGGCACTAGCTTATGTAATAAGCGAGTGGCAAAATGGCTGATAGAACTCCTCATAATTTATGAGGCTAGCGTTAAGAGATGAAGAAATGATGAAGGCGCCGACGATATTTGATAATGCCCAAATTATCCGCGCTAGAACACGTGCGGCGGCCAATTTTTCTGATGTCGATTTCCTCAAGATGCTCGCTGTTGACAGGCTATGTGACAGGCTTGATTTAATGCGCCGCAATTTTGATACGATTTTGGATGTTGGGGCACATGGCGGCTATGTCGCGCGCGCTCTTGCTGGTCATGAAAAAGTCTCTTCCATCATCAGTGCAGACCCGTCATCTGCCTTTGTCTCGCAAGCACAGTCTTTTGGTGACTCTCATCTAATGCCGGTGGAATCATTACCAGATGATTTGCCGCCTCTAGATGGCGTGGTCTCTTTATTATATTTGCATCAGGTGAATGACCTGCCGGGGCTTATGCGTCAGATGGCACAAAAACTATCCCCCGATGGGTTGTTTTTTGCGGTGCTATTTGGCGGGCGCACCTTGCAAGAATTAAAGGCTTGTTTAAGTGCGGCTGAGGAGGAGATTCTAGGTGGTATCAGCCCTCATGTGGCGCCTATGGCCGATATTCGTGATGTGGGCGGATTGCTTGGCCGTGCGGGGCTTGCACTTCCTGTGGCAGATAGTGAGCTGTTAACCGTGACCTATTCGTCTGTGTTTAAATTAATGCAAGAATTGCGCCAGATGGGTGAGGGCAATAGCCTTGTTGGCAGACGCAACACACTTTCACGGCGTGATGTTTTCATGCGAACAGCGTCATTGTATCAAGAGCGCTATGGGCGTGATGATGGCACCATTCCCGCCAGTTTTGAGCTTATACACCTTACCGCATGGTCACCTGATGCTAGTCAGCAAAAGCCGCTTCGACCGGGCTCGGCGAAAGTTTCATTAAAAGATGTGCTTTAAAGTAAATCCTGCAAAGCTGCGATAAGTGGTTTATCAGCCTCTGGCATATCATAATCACGAAGACGCGGCGCCCGCACCCATGCAAGCTCGCTTGCCTCAATGGCCTTTGGTGTGCCCCACCATCTGCGGCAGACATAAAGCAACATAACAAGATGAAAATCATCATATTCATGGCTAACAAAGGATAAAGGGGCAAGACAGGTTGATTTGGTATCAATCGCTAGCTCTTCTTCTAATTCTCTTATGATAGCAGTCTCTGGTGTTTCGCCAGCCTCTATCTTGCCACCTGGAAATTCCCATAGGTCACCCATAGATTTGCCCTTAGGGCGCTTGGCAAGCAAGATACGCCCATCAACATCAACAAGAGCGCAAGCAACAACATGGACAATTTTTTTGGTCATAGTTCACGACTATCTTTTCATAGGGTCTAGCTGCGATAATCAGCATTAATTGTGATATAGCCATGTGTCAGGTCGCACGTCCAAATGCGCGCGCGGCCATCTTTAATGCCAACATCAACTTCGATATGAATCTCATCACCAGACATATGAGCCGCAACAGGTGTTTCATCATAATCATCACGGCGCTGGCCATTATGGGTAATCGCAACCCCGCCTATAGCAATGGCAAGTTTATCTCTATCAGCAGGCTCACCTGCTTTACCGACAGCCATGACAATGCGCCCCCAATTGGCATCTTCACCTGCAATCGCCGTTTTAACCAAAGGTGAATTGCCAATGGCAAGACCAATACGATGGGCTGAGGCATCATCTGCGGCGCCACTAACATCAATCGTGATAAGTTTCGTTGCACCCTCACCATCACGCACAATTTGTGTCGCAAGTGAAATCATAACCTCACGCAGGCCTGCTTCAAATTGCGCCAATTCCTCATCACTTTCTAAGGTGGCTGACTGGCCTGTTGCGGCAAGATAGACAGAATCACTTGTCGATGTATCACTATCGACGGTGATGGCATTAAAGCTTTGTGCCGTCAGGCGTGAGAGCATGGCTTGCAATTTATCTTGGGCAATCCCTGCATCAGTGGCGATAAAGCTAAGCATTGTGGCCATATCAGGTGCAATCATGCCAGAGCCTTTGGCAATGCCAGATATTCCAATTTCTGTCTCAGAAATGGTTAGGGTGACACTTGCCCCTTTTTCAAATGTATCCGTGGTACGAATGGCATTGGCGGCCTGTTGCCAGCTTGCTGTGCCATTTTGATCCCCTAATGCGTGAAAAAAACCTGTGATGTCATCAGGGTCAAGCGGCTCACCAATCACCCCTGTTGAGGCCGTGGCAATATGTTCGGCAGGGATAGAAAGTACATCACTCAAGGCGGTTGTGCAGGCGTGAACCGTTGCCTCACCAAGGGCACCAGTAAAGGCATTGGCATTGCCTGCATTGACCAAAATAGCACGCACCGTGCCATTTTCGGCCACCTTGCGCGAGGTAAGAACAGGTGCTGAGGCTGTGGCTGATTTGGTAAAGACGCCAGCAAGGCTTGTCCCTTCATCAAATTGCATCAACAGCAAATCATCACGCCCTTGATATTTCAGACCCGTTGAGACGGTAGCAAGTCCCACCCCTTTAATAGGCGCAAGGAGCGGAAAGCTATCTGGTGCAAGTGGTGAGCGTTTCATTAAAACTCTCTCTTGATGTTTGGTTTATTGGCGCGCTGCTTCTGCATCAGCGCGGACATCTTCAAAGCTACGTTCGGTGATAGTCGCATCTTGGCGCAATTCTTCGATAAGACGCGCAAGTGCCTGTTGTGTCAGGCTAGAGCCAATTTGTTGACGCATCTCATCAAGAGATGGGGCAGGGGCAATCCGCTTATCTTCAAGCTTGATAACGTGCCAACCAAATTGTGTTTGAACAGGGGCGGCGCTAAATGTGCCAATTTCCAAATCAAAGGCAGCGGTCTCAAAATCAGGCACCATTTGACCACGGCCAAAATAGCCCAAATCACCGCCCTTTGGCCCTGACGGCCCTGTTGAAAATTCCTGTGCAAGAGCGGCAAAATCAGCGCCGTCTTTTAACTTTTCAATCAAATCTAGTGCGGCTTGCTCTTCTTCAACCAAAATATGGCGTGCTGAGATTTCTTCACGGCTATCAGAATCAGCAATAAAGCGATCATAGGCGGCGGCAATCTCATCTTCTGTGACAATTTTACGAATTTCTGTGCCAAAATAGGCTTCGGCTAGGATGCGTTCTGTGGCAATGCGAATGGCATCAAGGATGAGCGTATCTTGGTCAAGGCCAGCATCAAGGGCAGCCTTAGCAGCTAATTTTGTATTGGCAATCTCAGAGACCAGATTTGGAAAATAATTTTCCAAAGGCTGACGACGATATTCATCAGGCAATTCTTCTGTTAATTGCATCACTTCGTCCAAGGTGATGGTCTCACCATTGACGGTGCCAACGGGAATTTTTTCTTGTGCCTTAGCAGGTGCTGAAACCATAAAGCCTGCAAGAATAATCGCCAAAAGAGAGCGTGAGAGAAAACGAAGAGTGTTACTGATGCGTGTCATTTTGGATTGCCTATTAAAAAATTTGCTATTTTCTTGTCAAAATAGGCCACAAAAGACCCGTCAGACGAGAAAAATTCAGTTTTTATTGTGCATCATGCATAGCATGAAGGCTAGTCAATTGACAAAGCTTTCATCAATGCCTATCTGCTAAAGACAGGTTATTTTTGTCTGTTGCGATTTTCAGGTGCAAAAGCAATGAGATAATATGGTAGGCTGTGCTTGTTTTATTTTAATATCTGGTAATCACTTATGCTTGGCTCTCTCGCAAAATCTCTGTTCGGCTCACCCAATGATCGTGAAGTGAAAAAACTGAACTCTCAGATTGTGGCGATCAATGATCGTGAATCACATTTTGAAGCCCTATCAGATGAGGCGCTCCGCCAAGAGACGGTGCGCTTGAAAGGGCTTGTGGCAGAAGGTGCGTCGCTTGATGATGTGCTTGTTGATGCTTTTGCGCTTGTGCGTGAGGGGGCAAAACGCACCCTTGGCCAGCGCCATTATGATGTTCAGCTTATGGGCGGTATTGTTCTGCACCAAGGCAAAATAGCAGAGATGAAAACAGGGGAAGGTAAAACCCTTGTTGGGACATTAGCTGTCTTTTTGAACGCGCTAACAGGGCGCGGTGTTCATGTCGTGACTGTCAATGATTATCTGGCTAGCCGTGACAGCCAGTGGATGGGTCAGGTTTACGAATTTTTGGGTCTTACGGTTGGCGTTATTAAGGGTGGCATGGATGATGATGCCCGCCGCGCCGCCTATGGCAGTGATATTACCTATGGTACCAATAATGAGTTTGGCTTTGATTATCTGCGCGATAATTTGAAATTTGAGCTCGCCTCAATGGTGCAACGTGGCCATCATTATGCGATTGTCGATGAGGTTGATTCTATCTTAATTGATGAGGCGCGTACCCCGCTTGTTATTTCTGGCCCAACAGAAACAGCCGCAGAACAATATGTTGCCGTCAACAAGCTTGTGCCAAACTTGGTAGAAGCTGATTATGAAAAAGATGAAAAGCAACGCTCTGTCACACTCACAGAAGAGGGTGTTCATCATATTGAAGAATTAGCGCTTGCCGCTGGTATGATGACAGAGGGCTCAAGCCTATATGATAGCAATAATATCAGCTTGCTTCACCATATTACACAAGCTTTGCGCGCGCATAAATTATTCGCCAAAGATACCCATTATATGGTGCGTAATGGTCAGGTCATGATCATTGATGAATTTACCGGTCGTGCGATGCAAGGGCGTCGTTTCTCTGATGGTTTGCATCAATCGCTTGAGGCCAAAGAAGGTTTACAGATTCAGGCTGAAAACCAAACGCTTGCCTCTGTGACCTATCAAAATTATTTCCGCCTTTATGAAAAGCTTGCGGGTATGACAGGCACAGCTTTGACAGAAGCAGGCGAATTTTCAGAAATTTACAAGCTTGAAGTTGTTGCCATCCCAACCAATAGGGATGTGGCGCGCATTGATTATGATGATGAGGTCTACCGTACATCTGAAGAGCGCGATGGGGCAGTGATAACGCTTATCGAGGATTGCCGTGATCGTGGCCAGCCTATTTTGGTCGGTACTGTGACGATTGAAAAATCGGAAAGCCTATCTGCAGCATTGAAAAAGCGCAAAATCCCGCATCAGGTCTTGAATGCGCGTTTTCATGAGGCAGAGGCAGAAATTATCGCACAAGCTGGTGTGCCAGGTGCTGTGACAATTGCAACAAACATGGCAGGCCGTGGTACGGATATTCAGCTTGGTGGTAATCTTGATATGCGCCTTGCGGCTGAAGGCGATAAGCTATCCGATAAAAAGCGTGAGGCCATTAC
>WTHV01000123.1 GCA_011525265.1 Alphaproteobacteria bacterium
TGCCTCACCTGACATGATTTTTGTCACAGCTTTACGGGCAATTTTTGCAATCTCACGCTCTAGGCTGCGAACACCAGCTTCTCTTGTGTAATAGCGGATAATTGATTGAATAGCGCTTCTCTCAATGGTCAGCTCACCTTCTGCAAGGCCATGATCTGTCATTTGTTTGTGAACCATATGACGGCTTGCGATTTCAATCTTCTCATCTTCTGTATAGCCAGACAGGCGGATGACTTCCATTCTATCAAGCAAAGGCTGTGGCATATTCATTGAGTTTGATGTTGTGATGAACATGACATTTGAGAGATCAAAATCAACTTCGACATAATGATCTTGGAAGCTGTTATTCTGTGCCGGATCAAGCACTTCAAGAAGGGCTGATGAGGGGTCACCGCGCCAATCAGCGCCAAGCTTATCAATTTCATCTAGTAAGAATAGCGGGTTATTTGTGCCTGCCTTTTTCATGCTTTGAATAACTTTACCAGGCATTGCCCCAATATAGGTGCGTCTATGACCTCTGATTTCAGCTTCATCACGCACACCGCCTAGGGCCATGCGCACATATTTGCGACCTGTGGCTTTTGCGATGGATTTACCCAATGAGGTCTTACCCACACCTGGCGGGCCAACAAGGCACAAAATAGGGCCTTTCATTTTCTTTGTGCGCGCTTGAACAGCCAAAAATTCCACAATGCGCTCTTTGACCTTATCAAGGCCATAATGGTCAGCATCCAAAATAGCGCGGCTTTCAGCGATATCAGCTTTCAAGCGGCTTGCCTTTTTCCATGGAATATCTGTCATCCAATCAAGGTAATTGCGCACGACTGTTGCCTCAGCACTCATTGGGCCCATATTGCGCAGCTTCTTTAATTCAGAGCGTGCCTTTTCTTTTGCTTCTTTTGGCATTTTGACAGATTCGATTTTTGCTTCAATCTCATCTAATTCAGATTTGCCATCTTCACCTTCGCCCAATTCTTTTTGAATAGCCTTCATTTGCTCATTCAAATAATATTCGCGTTGGGTTTTTTCCATTTGTCGCTTTACGCGGTTACGGATGCGCTTTTCCACCTGCAAGACGCTCATTTCGCCTTCCATCATAGAGAAAATGCGCTCAAGACGTGATTTCAGATCAATATCATCAAGCAATGCCTGCTTATCATCAATTTTCACGGATAAGTGAGAGGCAAGTGTATCAGCAATCTTTGATGTTTCTTCAATCTGGTTGACGGACACCATGACTTCAGAGGCAATTTTCTTATTTAATTTGATATAATTTTCGAATTGCTGAACAGCGGCTTTGCCCATAGCAACCACTTCAGAATCATGAGACTCTGCGTCAGGCTGCTCTGATACTTCTGCCGCTAAAAACTCGCTATGTTCTAAAAAGCCTTCAACTTTGGCACGCACTGTCCCTTCAACAAGAACTTTGACTGTACCATCTGGCAGTTTCAGTAATTGTAGGATATGGCCCAATGTCCCCATCTGATGCATATCATCTTGTGTTGGGTCTTCTGTTGCCGCTTCTTTTTGTGTCAAAAGCAAGATTTGTTTGTTCTTGGCCATGACCGCTTCAAGCGCTTTGACAGATTTGTCACGCCCTACAAAAAGCGGCACGATCATATGTGGAAAAACCACAATATCGCGCAAAGGAAGAACAGGCAAAGTGTGTAGTGTTGTATCTGACATTGCTTCAATCTGCTTTCTTGAAAAACTTTTTCCTACCTTTAGCAGATGTGGTCTCTTGACCCGAACTTCAAGGGGCAATGGCCATTTACCATCCTATTGGATGAAAAAAATAGACTATCGCGCCGCATAAACGAAAAAAAGGCCACCAAAATGGCAGCCTTTTGAAATCTCTTAAAGATAAATGAGCGCTTTATGCCTTTTTTGGGCTTGCCGCATGAACCACCATAGGCGGCGCATTATCATTCACAACATCCTCATTAATCACCACTTCTTCAATATCTGAAGCCGTAGGGATATCGAACATTGTATCCATCAAAATCCCTTCAAGGATAGAGCGAAGCCCTCTGGCACCTGTTTTGCGCTCGATGGCTTTACGTGCAATCGCACGCAGGGCCTCATCACGGAATTCTAGGCGGACATCATCCATCTCAAACAAGGCACCATATTGCTTTGTCAGCGCATTTTTAGGCTCTGTTAGGATACGCACAAGCGCCTCTTCATCCAAATCTTCAAGCGTTGCAATGACTGGCAGACGGCCAACAAATTCTGGAATAAGACCAAATTTGATCAAATCCTCTGGCTCAAGCCCTGCAAGCAGATCACTCAAGCTTTTATCTTCTGGCCCTCTTACATCAGCGCCAAAACCAATGCCTGCACCGCTATTACGGTTGGCAATCGTCTTATCAAGGCCGGCAAAGGCACCGCCACAGATAAACAGGATATTTGTCGTATCTACTTGCAAGAATTCTTGCTGCGGGTGCTTGCGCCCCCCTTGTGGCGGCACAGATGCCACTGTGCCTTCCATAATTTTCAACAAGGCCTGCTGGACGCCCTCACCTGATACATCTCTTGTGATTGAGGGGTTATCAGATTTGCGCGAAATCTTATCCACCTCATCAATATAGACGATGCCACGTTGGGCTTTCTCAACGTTGTAATCTGCGGCTTGTAACAGCTTTAGGATGATATTTTCAACGTCCTCACCTACATAGCCTGCCTCAGTTAATGTCGTCGCATCAGCCATTGTGAATGGCACATCAAGCATACGTGCCAATGATTGGGCGAGTAATGTCTTACCGCACCCTGTTGGCCCTACCAGCAGGATATTAGACTTTGCAATCTCAAGATCGCCTGTCTTTCCCGCATTTGCGAGGCGCTTATAATGGTTATGCACCGCAACTGATAAAACGCGTTTTGCTTTTGCCTGACCGATAACATAGTCGTTGAGCACGTCATTAATGTCAGCAGGTGTCGGCACGCCTTCATGGTTTTTCGGCAAAGCTGTCTTATGCTCTTCACGGATAATATCCATGCATAGCTCAACACATTCATCACAGATAAAGACCGTTGGTCCTGCGATTAATTTGCGCACCTCATGCTGGCTTTTTCCGCAGAAAGAGCAAAAAAGCGTTGATTTGCTGTCATCATCAGATGATTTGGCCATAAATCTTTATCCTTCATCAGGCATATTACGCGCCGATTAGCGCCTTTATGCATCACATAACGATTAGCTTAGCCTTGTGATGCCCAGACAGACAACAAAAAATTACGTCTGTCTGTCTTATGCGTTTTTCTTTTTTATGATGCGGTTGGTCTCTTTGAGACAACTTCATCAATCAAACCAAGCTTTTTGGCTTCTTCGGGCGCCATAAATGTGTCGCGCTCCATGATCTTTTCAATCTGTTTAGCGCTTTGGCCTGTATGCTTTTCATAGATACCATTTAAGCGTGAACGCAGATTGATAATTTCCTTGGCATGAATTTCAATATCTGTTGCTTGGCCTTGGAATCCACCAGATGGTTGATGCGTCATAATTCTCGCATTTGGCAAACAGTAACGCTTACCAGCGGCGCCAGCCATCAACAACAATGAGCCCATCGAAGCCGCTTGCCCCATGCACACAGTTGCCACATTCGGGCGGATATATTCCATTGTGTCATAAATCGCCAAGCCAGATGTCACAACACCGCCTGGCGAATTGATATACATAAAGATATCTTTGTCAGGATTTTCAGATTCCAAAAACAGCAATTGGGCACAAATCAAAGATGACATCATATCTTCAACAGGCCCGTTAAGGAAAATAATGCGCTCTTTTAAAAGGCGTGAATAGATATCATAGGAGCGTTCACCACGGCTTGTTTGTTCAACAACCATTGGCACCAAGGCGGCTTGTTCTCTCATATCATCTGGCAACATTATTTTGCTCTTTCTTAAAATACTGCATAAGGGCATCGCCTGCCCTTTTATTAAAGACGTGTTGACATAAAAATAGGGGCTAACGTGTGTTACGCCAACCCCTAATTCATTATTTTACCTATGATGAGGCAATTAACCGTCTCATCAAAGAAAAATTATTTCTTCTTTGCAGCAGCTTTCTTAGCGGCAGCTTTCTTAGCAGGTGCTTTCTTAGCCGCTGCCTTCTTTGCTGCTTTCTTTGCCGACTTCTTTGCTGTCTTCTTTGCAGCAGGCTTGCCAGATTCTTTGCTTACACTCTCTTCAAGTGAGGCATAAAGCGCATCAGCTGTTGTTTCAACTTCTGTTACCTTTGCCAACTCAAGGATATAGTCGATGACTTTATCTTCAAAGATTGGACCAGCAAGCTGTTGCATCGCTTGCGGGTTCTTTTGGTAATATTCAACAACCTGCTGTTCCTGACCAGGATAGCGGCGCGCCTGCTCAAACACAGCCATTCTTGTGTCTTCTTCTGAGACTTGAATGTTGTTTGATGTGCCAGCTTCTGTCAGCAATAGCCCCAAACGCACACGGCGGTTAGCCACTGATTCTGCCTCAGTCTTCTGCGCATCATCAAGACCTTCATCAGCCGCATGGTGATGGTGGTCGTGGTCGTGGTCATGGTCATGATCGTGGTCGTGATCATGGCTGTGATCTTCAATACCTAATTCCGCCTTCATGGCTTTGGCGACTTGGTCATATTCAGATTTAAATAATGATGGTGGCACCTCGAATGAGACTTCTTTGGCCAATTCATCAAGAACGTTCCGCTTGACCGCTTGACGCAAAGCACCAGCGTGCTGTGAGCCTAGCTGATCGCGGATAGCACCACGCAGCTCATCAAGCTTCTCAAATCCTAGCTTTTTCGCCAACTCATCATCAAGCGCGGCGTCGCCATCAATTTGAATATCTTTCACTGTCACAGCGAATACCGCATCTTTACCAGCAAGGTGGGCTGCTTGATATTCAGCAGGGAATGTGACTTTCACGTCTGTCTTGTCCCCTTTTTTCACACCAACAAGGCCTTCTTCAAAGCCTGGGATGAAACGATTAGAGCCAAGTTTCAACGGGTGGTCATTACCAGCGCCGCCTTCAAATTCTTCGCCATCAATGCTGCCAACAAAATCAATGATTGTTGTATCACCCATTTCAGCTTTCTTGCCGTCTTTTGCCGGTACAGTTGGCACATTTTCTTCGCCAATGCGTTGCAATGTTTCTTCAACTTCTGCTTCATCCACAGACATTGTTGGACGTTCGACTGCCATTTTTGCAAAATCAGGCAAGGCGATCTCTGGCATGACTTCACATTTTAGGATGGCTTCCATATCACCACCATCTTCATATTTTTCAATATCAACTGATGGCTGGCTTGCAAGGCGCAAAGAATTGCCTTCAATCGCTTCTTTCGCACCATCATCAAGTGCTGTGCGGATAACATCGCCCTTGGCTTGGTCGCCAAAACGTGCCTTTACAACAGATGCTGGCACTTTACCTGGGCGGAAGCCCGGCATTTTTGCTGTTTGTGCCAATTCGGCCAATTTTGCTTCGATTTTCGCATCGATTTCAGCAGCGGTCACAACGATAGAGTATTCGCGCTCAAGGCCTTCATTGCGGGTTTCAGTGATATTCATGAATGTAATTCCTGTCATTTGCCTCTTGATATTTGCCACGCCAATTTTGCGGCTTGCCAATTCACAAGGGTCTGGAGAGGTATCTGTCTTAGAGGCTG
>WTHV01000108.1 GCA_011525265.1 Alphaproteobacteria bacterium
TTGAGATTGCCTTTATCATCGTAAAGGTCAAGGCTACCTCGACCACAACGCGCATATATAAAAGGCGTTTATCTGTCGTGCCAAGATTGCGCGCTACCTCATCACGAAGGCGCAAGATAAGATAGACCACTGGCAAAATAAGCGCACCGCGGACCATCAGAATCTGAAAAAATCCCAAATCAGAGACAAGCACCTTTATCACCGCATCATTCACAACTTGCGCAAAGCCAAAGGCAAGCGCCAATGCCGCGCCTGTCATATTGCTTGCGCTGTTTGGATTTGTGCGATGACCAGATGGCGCCATCAGCTATCAGCTTTATCATTATGGTCAGGCACAAGAACAAAATTTCCGACAAAGGTTTTTTCAGCAAATATCTGTTGTGCCATCGCAATATCCTGCAAGTCAAAACTGCGTGCCAAAAGAGGGCGAATCTCACCTGATTCAATATAGGATATCACATTGGGAAAGACCATTTCATCCCATGCGGTGGTGCCGATTAAGGTGATATCTTTGAGATACATATCACGCATATCAAGGCTTACAACTGGCCCTGCAATGGCACCAGAAGATGTGTATTTTCCCCCTCTTACCAACAGTTTTAGCATGACTGGAAATAATGTGCCTGCCACATTATCAATGATAAGATCGAACGCCTCCTCACCAACTTTGGCAAGTAAGTCATCACCGCGGTCAAGCACATAATCTGCCCCAATGGCACGCACAGCATCTGCCTTATCAGCGCTTGTCACAGCGCTGACAATTGCACCGCGCCTTTTGGCCAATTGCACAGCCGCCGACCCCACGCCACCCGATGCCCCCATGATAAGCACCTTGTCATTTGCGGTGCAATCAGAGCGTTCTAACATGGTCTCTGCTGTTGCATAAGCGCACGGTATCGTGGCTAATTCAGCATCAGACCAGTCACAGGTGACCGCAAACACCTCTGTGGCAGGCACAATCACATATTGGGCAAAGGCACCGTCAAAATCAGAGGCCATCCATGCCGTCTGTTGAGACTCAAACCCGTTAAGGCGCATACAAGCCCGCACCAAAACCCGCGACCCCATCAGCGCTTCATCTTGCGCATCATGCGCTGCGATAACTTCTCCACAACAATCTGTTCCTTGGATAATGGGAAAGGGTGTTGCCTTATTCCATCCACCATCTTGCTTATGGCTTTCTTGGGTCTCTTGTGCAGATTTTAAATCATCTGTGCTGCTTGTCACCGTGCTTGAATACCAGCCAAGGCGGGTATTGATTTCAGTATTATTCATCCCAGCCGCAAGCACTTTTAAACATACCTCACCTGGCTTGAGGTCACGCAAAGGTACGCGACGATACTCCAATTTATCCGTGCCGCCATTGCCTGTTGTAACAACCGCTTTCATCGCCTGTGGCATAACACCAAAGGCAGGCTTTTCTTGTGACATGATCCTCATCACCCTTTACATTATGAGCGGCTTAAAAATGGTTTAGCTTTCATTGTTGGTGCAATTGGCGCTCCCATCAGTGATAAGATAGTTGGTGCCATCTGCAATTGCGAGAGCCTGTCATCTTCACCAGAAAACAAGCCATCACCAAAATAATACAGGGCATAATCTTGTTGCAAATCTGACTTTCCCCCATGATGACCACGGGCATCTTGGCCATGATCAGCTGTGACAATGATATCATAACCTTGGTCACGCCATCTGCGGATATAGGGCGCTAATTGGGCATCAAGCATAAAACAAGCTTGGTCCATTTCATGGCTTTCATGCTGGAACCGGTGCCCCATGGAATCAAGGGTACAGCTATGCAAAATGCCATAATCAATCGCGTGCCTATCAACCAGAAGTGCCAGTGTGGCAAATAAATCGGCATCTGATGGTGTCATTTGATTAGCCGTCCCATAGCCTGTCATTGTATGGAAACGGCCATGATTAATGCTATCACTTTGTGGCTCATCATATTCAAGGTCGCGTATCGGCTCAAATGGCGCACGATTAAAGAACGCTGACCAAAAGCTATGTGTTACCGCCCCTGTCACTGCCCCTATTTTGCGCAGCTCGCTAAAGACATCTGGGCTATCAATCCGGAAGATCGTATCATTGCCTGTTACCCCATGCTCTTGCGGGGTTAGACCTGTATGGATTGAGGCATAGCAAGAGGCTGATGTTGAGGGCAGGACAGACGACATCCGCCAGCGCCGCGCCTCACCACTTGCAACCCACCCTTCAAGATTGCCAAATAGCCTCTCCCAATTACGAAAAGGGACACCATCAATAATTAATAGCAATAATTTTTGCATATCCTATCCCCTTCACAGATCATCTAAAGCCGCATAACGACTTGTGTTGCATCTTAATGAGATTACTCTTTCATGAGTTCGCTAGGCGGGCAAGTGGCAAAAATCACCTTGCAGATAAATCCTTCACAAAGGCATAATGCGAAAATAGCAAAGCCCGATAAAAGGACCACCCATGGCTGACACGCCCCATATTCAGGATGATTGCCTGCCTCCAATTGACAAGGCATCTCTTTTTCCAGAACAGTGCGATAGATCGATAAAGATTCTTCTCCTTTATGGCTCACTTCGTGATGTCAGCTATTCCCGCCTTTGTGCAGAAGAAGCGGGGCGTATCTTAGAACGCTTTGGGGCTGAAGTTGCGTTTTTTAATCCAGCTGGCCTGCCTTTGCGTGGTGATAATGCAGATGAAACACATCCTAAAGTCGCAGAACTTCATAAGCTTGTGTCTTGGTGTGATGGCATGGTCTGGTCAACACCTGAATTACATGGCGCCATGACAGGTATTATGAAGACGCAAATTGACTGGATACCGCTATCTCTTGGCTCTGTGCGTCCTACACAAGGTAAAACTCTTGCGGTGATGCAAGTCTCTGGCGGCTCACAAAGCTTTAATGCGGTGAATCAGCTTCGTATTCTTGGGCGTTGGATGCGTCTTTTGACCATACCCAATCAATCCTCTGTTCCAAAGGCGTGGCAGGAATTTGATGATAATGGCAGGATGCGCCCCTCATCTTTTTATGATCGCATTGTTGATGTGATGGAAGAATTATATAAATTCACACTTTTGACCAAAGATAACCGCGCCTATTTAACCTCTCGCTATTCTGAGCGTGTTGAATCTCATGAGAAACTCTCACAACGTGTTAACAGCGCAAAATAAGGGGGAGCTATGACAGAAGCTTTTATCACCGCCTTTATTGTTTATTTTGTGGTTATCGACCCGATTGGTAATTCGCCTATTTTTTTAGCGATGACATCGCATCTTGAGCGCACAAAAAAGACACGTATCGCCCTTGAAGCAACCTTCTTTGCCAGCGTCATCATGCTATTCTTTGCCTTATGTGGTTCTTGGATATTACGCTATCTGAATATTAGCGAGCCTGCCTTCACCATTGCAGGTGGCATCATATTATTCACGGTTGCCCTTGAAATGTTAACAAGTAAGCGTCAAACCAGAAAACAAGAATCCACTACTGACCCTGCCTCAAATGAGCAAAGTGAGACAGATAATATTGCTGTCTTTCCGCTTGCCATACCGCTTCTTGCAGGTCCTGCCTCTATCTTATCTGTGATGGTCGTCACAGCTGATATCAAGCATGAGCTTGAAGCCTATCTTGCAAGCTATGGCGCCTTATTGGCTGTGATGATTGTTACAGCCATCACCTTGACCCTAACTGTGCGCATAGAGCGCTTTATCGATGAGCGCGCAACAATGGTATTCTCACGTGTGACAGCGATTATTCTTGCCGCCCTATCGGTGCAATATGTCCTAAATGGGATTAAGAGCCTCGGATTTCTATCATAAAAAAAGCCCAAAGGACGGGGAAACATCCAATGGGCAGTTAAAGCCCCTTAACCGAAATTAAGGGAAGGCGGTATGATTTGTGGCCGGCAAGAGATGTCCCCGCGGCCGTTGGTACTTATTGTGCTAACACTCTATCTAGTGCCTGTTCAAAGTGAGAGACTGACCTGTCCAAATTATGCAATTTATCAAGCCCAAATAACCCAATGCGGAATGATTTGTAATCAGCTGATTCCCCACATTCAAGCGGCACACCAGCGGCGATTTGCAACCCTTCTTTGACAAATTTCGCACCTGATTTCATATCATCATCTTGCGTGAAATTCACAACCACTGTTGGGGACTGGAATCCCTTGGCAGCGACTGATTTAATGCCGCGCATCTCGCACACTTTGCGAATAGCCTCACCAAGCGCGATTTGCTCTTGCTTTACTTTCTCAAACCCATAGGCCTTGGTTTCAAGCATCACATCTCGAAATTTCGCCAAAGCATCTGTTGGCATTGTCGCATGATAGGCATGACCCCCATTCTCATAGGCTTTCATAATGGCGTGCCATTTTTTCACATCACACACATAGCTTTTCGCATCTGTTACTTCCATAACGCCTATGGCGTGGTCTGAGAGCATAACAAGACCACTGCAAGGTGATGCACTCCACCCTTTTTGCGGTGCTGAAAGCAACACATCAACGCCAAGGTCTCTCATATCAACCCACAAAGCACCTGAAGCGACGCAATCAAGAACAAAAATGCCGCCATAGCTATGGACAGCCGCACTTACCGCTTTGATATAATCATCGCTTAACACCATGCCTGCTGAGGTCTCAACATGAGGGGCGCACACAAGCTGTGGTTGTTGTTCTGTAATTTTAGCGACGACCTGTTCAATAGGGGCAGGCGCAAAAGGGGCTTGGTGATTATCACCGCCATGATCTGCCGCTGGCTGCTGAGAGGCAGACATCACGGTTACGCTCTTGGCAATTTTGCCCTTATCAAAAATCTCACTCCAGCGATAGCTAAACCACCCATTACGAATGACAAGCACATCTTTCTCATCACCAAATTGGCGCGCAATAGACTCCATCCCATAGGTCCCACCACCTGGTATGACGACAACGCCATCAGCCTGATAGACCTCTTTCAAGCAAGATGAGATATCACGCATCACGCCTTGGAATTTTTGAGACATGGAATTAAGGGAACGGTCAGTAAAGACAACGGAATATTCAAGCAATCCATCTGGATCGATATTTGGCAATAGAGATGGCATCGCATCCTCCTAAATTAATAAAGACCCCTACCTCTAATGTTTCTTTATGTGAATATTTTATTCAATAAAATAAAATTATTTTTTCGTGACAAACTGTCACAGCGCCCAATCGCTCCTACCTTCAAGATTCTTACGACTTAAAAGCGCTTCTGGACTAAATGGCTTATTGTGGCTTGTACTCTATGTTATTGGCGCGCGCGACGTAAGAGAGCAGATTATCTGTTGCTTGCGTCTTTTGCGCGGCAAGCTCATTCAGGCGTGCTGCTTTATCTTTGGGCAAGGCATCTGTAAAAGCTGTGATAGCCGCCTGCCCAATCGTCAAATGGCATAATTTATCATCATTTAGAGAGGCGATAATGGCATTTTGCTCATCAACGATGGCTAAGATTTCATCACGCATCTCTGCGGCGATGTCATCTATTTCAATCTCTTGGTTCTCACCTTCTATATCATCAGACATGATAAGCCTCTTATTTTGCCGCTTTGGCAAGATAGGCATTCACACA
>WTHV01000032.1 GCA_011525265.1 Alphaproteobacteria bacterium
TTGTCTGTTTTGGCAGACTTTTCAGCCTTGTCAGATTCTGCCGCTTGCTTTTCATTGCTTTGTGCTTTCTTGCGCTTATTCTTTGGCTTTGGCGTCTCAGCAGAGCCCTCAGCGGCTGTATCATCACCTGCCATTATTTCAATAGAGGCACCGATTAGCTCTTCAACAGCTTTGACAAGTCGTTTATCATCTGGTGTTGGCATGGCAAAGGTAAAGGCTTTGCCTTCACGACCGGCTCTGCCTGTACGACCAATGCGGTGTACATAATCTTCGGCATTTGATGGCACATCAAAGTTAAACACATGGCTGACAGATGGAATATCAAGGCCGCGTGCTGCAACATCAGAGGCAATCAGAAGCGGTGAGGCACCTGTTTTAAACTCATCCAATGCGGCAAGACGCGCTGATTGCGTCATGTCACCATGCAAGGCCACAGCCTTAAACTCATGTCGTTTTAATGATGATAATAAGGTGGCGATATCTCTTTTACGATTACAGAAAATAACCGCATTATTAATATCTTCAGAGCGCAATAAGGCGCGCAATTGTTCACGCTTTTGCTTGGCTTGTGTCCAAATAAGGCGTGCGGTGATGGTTGAGGCAGTCGCGGCTGGCGGTGCAACAGAAATCACCTTTGGATTCATCACAAATTTGCTGCCGATTTTTTTGATCTCATCTGACAATGTGGCAGAGAAGAACAAGGTCTGGCGCATCATTGATAAGGTTGAGACGATACGCTCAACATCAGGAATAAAGCCCATATCGAGCATACGGTCAGCTTCATCAATCACAAGGATTTTCACATCCTGGAGAAGTACCTTGCCACGCTCAAAATGGTCAAGCAAACGCCCTGGTGTGGCAATTAGAACATCAACGCCCTTATCAAGGGCAGCTTCTTGATCTGAAAAGCTAACCCCGCCAATCAGCAATGCCATTGATAATTTATGATGCGTTGCGAATTTTTCGAAATTTTCAGCGACCTGCGCTGCAAGCTCTCTTGTTGGGGCAAGAATAAGCGAGCGCGGCATACGTGCTTTGGCACGGCCATTTGCCAAAATATCAATCATCGGCAAGGTAAAAGACGCAGTCTTGCCCGTGCCTGTTTGGGCAGAACCCAAAATATCACGCCCCATTAATACCACGGGGATAGATTGTTCTTGAATAGGAGTAGGGGTTTTATAGCCTAGCTCATCAATGGCTTTTAACAGCTCATCGCTGAGGCCTAAATCGGAAAAACTCAAATAAGGTTTCCTTCATAAATTGATTAAACAGCACCATTATTTCACTATGCGAATAGGCACTGTTGCTATCAGTTTGGATAGCATTTGAAACTTCACGATCAAAGTGATACATCCATATAGCTTTGAAAGCAAGGCTCACAACAATTATGCGGTATTCTTCTTATGTCTCAACTTGTGTTTGTTCCAGGATTATTATGCACAAATGCTATTTTCACAAAGCAATTTGCTGCTTTTGAGGGGCTAGCAACTTGCCATACCGCAGATACCACCAATATGACCAGTGTGACTCAGATGGCTGAAAAGGCATTAGATGATATCACAGGTAACTTTGCCCTTTTGGGCTTTTCGATGGGTGGTTATGTTGCGCTAGAGATACTGCGCCTTGCACCTGAACGTGTGACAGGTCTTGCGCTTGTATCAACATCCTCACGCCCTGATACAGATGAGAAACGCGCTGCGCGCCAAGCGCTAATTGAACTTTCAAAAATTGGAAAATTCAAAGGTGTGACTCCGCGCCTGTTGCCACGATTTTTCTCACAAGCAGCGCTGCAGGATGAAGAGAAAACAGCCATTGTTCTGAAAATGGGTGAACAGATAGGCCAGCAAAATTTTATGAGCCAACAGCAGGCCATTATGTCACGTCGTGACCAACGAGAGAATTTACCGTCAATTACACAGCCATCTGTGGTTATCTGTGGCACAGAAGATGTCCTAACTACGCCAGAAGAATCTCAAGAATCTGCGCGCCTCTTGCCAAATAGCACGCTACATTTGCTTGAAGGAATTGGCCATATGTCAACGCTTGAAGCGCCAGAGGCTGTTAATCAGGCTTTGCTTGAATGGTATAAAGGCCTTTAGACATCTAAAGAGGCGAGAACCTCTTCTGCGTGGTCTCTGATATAGCCAAAGCGCAATTCAGCCTTCTTACCCATCAAAGTATTGACAAGACTATCAACTCCGCGTCTCTCATCTGCCCCTTCCGCATCACGTAAAGGCAGATCAACACGCAACAAGCGACGGCTGTCTTTGGACATGGTTGTTTCTTTTAATTGCGCAGGCGGCATTTCACCTAGCCCTTTAAAGCGCGAGATTTCAATCTTACCACGTCCCTCAAAGCCGTTTGCTAGCAACTCATCCTTATGCGCATCATCTAGGGCATAAAGGGTCTTTGAGCCTTGTGTCATGCGATAAAGCGGGGGCTGTGCCAGATATAAGCGTCCTGCCTCAATCAAATGTGGCATTTCACGATAGAAATAGGTCATGAGCAACGCTGCAATATGCGCCCCATCCACATCCGCATCTGTCATGATAATGATACGGCCATAGCGCAGGTCATCCAATTTGAAATCTTTGCCACCTTTGACGCCAAGGGCGAGTGATAAATCACTTAATTCCTGATTGGCAGTCAATTTATCAGCTGTAGCACTTGCCACATTCAAGATTTTGCCACGCAAAGGCAAAACAGCTTGTGTTTTACGGTCGCGTGCTGATTTTGCCGAACCACCCGCTGAATCACCCTCTACCAGAAATAATTCTGTGGCACTGGTATCTTGGGCAGAACAATCTGCAAGCTTGCCAGGCAGGCGTAATTTGCGTGTCGCTGTTTTCCGCGCGACTTCTTTTTCTTTGCGCCGGCGTTTGCGATCTTCCATGCGCTCAATGGCTTGTTCAAGCAACCAATTGGCACGATCTGGTTCTGCTGATAGCCATAGCTCAAAGCGATCTCGAATAGCGCTTTCTGTCCATCTTGTGGCTTCTTGGCTGACCAATTTATCTTTGGTTTGGCCTTGGAATTGCGGGTCTCTTAAAAAGACGGACAACATAGAACAACTGCCAGCAAGCACATCATCACCTGTCAGCTCACTTGCCTTTTTCTGACCTGCTAGGTCGCCATAATGGCGCAAGCCCTTTGTGATAGCCGCTCTAAAGCCTGCCTCATGTGTGCCACCAGCTGGTGTTGGCACCGTATTACAATAAGACTGGTTAAACCCGTCCTCGCCAGGGCCAAGCCATGTCATAGCCCATTCAAATTTCTGCCCTTCAAAATCTGTTTTACCTGCAAAAGGTGTTGAGATCATGATGGCTTTATTCGCTGTGGCATCATTCAAATAATCTTGCAGACCATTGGGATAGCAAATGACAGTCTCCGCTGGAATATCGCTGTCATTGCCCAGTAACTCAGGCGCGCATTTCCACCTGATTTCAACGCCGGCGAACAAATAAGCCTTAGAGCGTGCCATACGGAATAGCAAAGCTGGCTTAAAGCGCATAGAGGTGCCAAAAATCTCAGTATCAGGGGTAAAGCTGATAGAGGTGCCTCTGCGGTTTGGTGCGGCGCCAATTGTTTCAAGTGCGGTAATGGTTTTGCCCTTGGCAAATGATTGGCGGAATAATTGTTTATCTCTTGCAACCTCGACAATCATTGATGAGGAAAGCGCGTTTACAACAGATGCCCCAACACCATGCAATCCCCCAGATGTCTCATAGGCCTTGCCAGAGAATTTCCCACCTGCGTGAAGTGTTGACATAATCACTTCTAGCGCTGATTTATCGGGGAATTTTGGGTGAGGATCGATGGGAATGCCGCGCCCATTATCTCTGATAACAAGACGGTCTGCTGCTTCAAGGTGAAATTCAATGCGGCTTGCATGGCCTGCCACGGCCTCATCCATTGAGTTATCAAGAATTTCTGCGGCAAGATGGTGATAGGCGCGCTCATCAGTGCCGCCAATATACATGCCAGGGCGATGACGTACAGGTTCAAGTCCTTCTAGGACTTCAATCTTCGATGCGTCATAATCTGTCGGCGCAGCCGCCGCTCCAAACAAGTCTGACATGGTCTTATCACTATCCCCATAAAAAACCGTAAATGCTCTATAGTCCTACCTTATCTGGTGGGATATGCAAAGAGCCACTACTGCATCTTGATAAAAAAAGACCCCACTAGCAGGCTAGCAGGGTCTGATTTTTCATTTCATATGACTGTTATGTGTCAGCGTTACACAGAATAGTACATCTGGAATTCGATAGGCGCAGGTGTATGCTCAAGGTTGATAACCTCTTCCATCTTCAAGTCAATGAATGCGCTGATTTGGTCATCAGTGAACACATTGCCTTCTGTAAGGAACGCACGGTCTGCGTCAAGTGATTCTAGTGCTTCACGCAATGAGCCACAGACTGTTGGGATTTGTGCTAGCTCTTCAGCTGGCAAATCATACAAATCCTTATCCATCGCATCACCTGGGTGAATTTTATTACGGATACCGTCAAGGCCAGCCATCAACATGGCAGAGAATGCCAAGTAAGGGTTTGCTGTCGCATCTGGGAAACGAACCTCAACACGCTTACCTTTCGGGTTTGATACGTGTGGGATACGGCAAGATGCTGAGCGGTTACGTGCAGAATAGGCCAAGATAACAGGTGCTTCATAGCCCGGAATCAAACGCTTATAGCTGTTTGTTGATGGGTTTGTGAAAGCGTTCAATGCTTTCGCGTGCTTGATGATACCACCGATATAGAATAGGGCAGTTTCAGACAAGTCAGCATAACCATTGCCTGCAAATAGTGGCTTGCCGTCTGACCATAGTGACTGGTGAACGTGCATACCTGAACCATTATCGCCAGCGATTGGCTTTGGCATAAATGTTGCTGATAGGCCATAAGCATGTGCTACTTGATGCACCACATATTTATAAAGCTGCATATTATCAGCTGTTTCAAGCAATGTGCCAAACTTCATACCTAGCTCATGCTGTGATGGGGCAACTTCGTGGTGATGCTTTTCAACAGGGATACCAATGTCAGCCATAACAGCTAGCATTTCTGTACGGATATCTTGACCTGAATCAACTGGTGGTACTGGGAAGTAGCCGCCTTTTACGCCAGGGCGGTGACCCATATTGCCTTCTTCATAGGCACGGTTTGAATTGTAAGGACCTTCAACTGAATCAACAGAATAGTGACCTGTATGGCCTTGAACGTCGATTTTCACATCTTCAAACATGAAGAATTCTGCTTCAGGGCCGAAGAATGCAGTATCAGCAAAACCAGCTGATTCCATATGTGCCAAAGCGGCTTTTGCTGTGCCACGTGGGTCACGGCTATAGGCTTCGCGTGAAAGTGGCTCAAGCACGTCACAGAATAGTGCCATTGTTGGCTGTGCAAAGAATGGGTCGATGTAAGGACGTGTTAGGTCAGGCATCAAGCACATATCTGATTCATTAATCGCTTTCCAGCCAGCGATTGATGAGCCATCAAACATGAAGCCTTCAGCAAGTGCTTCTTCGTCGATAGTATCAATATGCTGTGTCACATGGTGCATTTTACCACGTGGGTCTGTGAAACGA
>WTHV01000164.1 GCA_011525265.1 Alphaproteobacteria bacterium
TTAGATATCAGCCAGAGAGCGGCGAGGTGTCAATTGGCGAAAGCGGAAAATCATTGTCTACTTTTGCACAACCTTAAAAAAAATTGCCCAACACTGCAAATAACAGTATTGGGCCTATCAATTTGCATCATGTATCTGATGACACATTTATCCTTATTCGCTGAAGCTTTTCAAATAGGCAATGACATTGGCTCTGTCAGCTTCTTTGCGCAGGCCTGCAAATGCCATGCGCGTGCCCTTAATATAGGCCTTTGGCTTCGTAAGATAGGCATCCAATGTTGCCTCATCCCATACAATATCCGCTGCCTGAATGGCTTTTGAATATTTGCTATAGCTCTCAAGCGTACCTGCCTTGCGCCCCATAATATTCACAAGATGTGGGCCTGTCTTATTCTTCTCAGCATCAACCACATGACACGCTTTGCATTTCTTAAACACTTTAGCCCCTGCCTTTACATCAGCGGCAACCGCGGGAAACGCCGCGACAGATAAAACAAACGTACAAGCAACAACAAATGATTTCATCATGTTTTTCATAAGGTTCAAGTCCTCGTAAATCAAAAGAGCGTACATATAGGTAACGTAGTGATAACACCCCTTATATAAGGTGGGCAAAAGCAGAACTCAATATCTGATTCATGCGACAAAATAGACGTCGAAGCAGAGGTAGACGAAATAACCGTTACTACCAAACTTAGCCTTGACTAAATTCATAAGCCGTGCAACAAATTACAAGCATCATAGAAGCTAGCGATAAATGACATGACCACACTCTCACTAAACAAAGCACCTGTTGGGATAGCAACACGGCCAGCACCTTTATATTGGGCGTTGCTGTTTGTTGCGCTAACATTGGCGATTTGGTCATTAACAGATGCGAATTTTGCACAAGTCATTATTTCAACCATTGCTGATGCCTATTTGCAGGTCACAACATTTGTGGCGGCAACACTTTTGATTTTCTATGGTTTAGAACGGCTATTTGGCTTTAACGCTGTAAAGTATCTCTCACGCTCTGGTGCGTGGCAGGTACCGCTAGCGGCTGCTCTTGGGGCATTGCCGGGCTGTGGCGGGGCGATTATTGTAGTCACAAATTATGTATCTGGCCGTTTAAGCTTTGGGGCGGTTCTTGCCACATTAACAGCGACAATGGGTGATGCCGCCTTTTTGCTGATCGCCAAGGAGCCTTTGACAGGCCTTATGATTATGGCCATCGGGTTGGTCGTTGGCACCATTACGGGCTATATTGTTGATGCACTTCATGGCAAAGATTTCTTGCGCCCTGATGCGAGCGATGCACCAGAGGCACAAACTGATACACAACGCAAAGAGGCGCCACAATTTGTGAACCGTATTTGGCTTATTGCGATTGTACCTGGGATTATCATTGGGGTTTTAGGGGCTTTTCAAATTGACCTCGACCCTGTATTTGCCAATCAGCTTACCGATCAGCCTGTGACCTTATTTGGTTTCATGGCAGGGCTTTTATGTTTTTCAATGTGGCTTCTTCCCCGCTTTATCAAGAAAAACAGCCACTCAGCTCCCTCTTCTGCCGTGTTACGCCAAACGATTGCAGACACGAATTTTGTGACAGGCTGGGTGATTATTGCTTTCTTGATTTTTGAAGTGTCTTTGCATGTGACTGGCTATGAGTTAGCACAATTATTTGATGGTCTGGCTATTTGGGTGCCACTCATTGCGGTGGTGATTGGTCTTTTGCCTGGTTGTGGGCCGCAAGTCCTTGTCACAAGTCTTTATCTTGCTGGCATTGTGCCGCTATCAGCCCAAATTGGTAATGCCATTAGTAATGATGGCGACGCACTCTTCCCTGCGATTGCCTTGGCACCAAAAGCCGCATTGGTTGCCACATTATATTCCACCATACCTGCTTTATTGCTGGCCTATGGATGGTATTTTTATCAGGCATAAATGCGCGTGCTATAGGTCGTTTCGACGCGCTGTGCTTGCTGTAGCCAATGGCTTTCTGGCATTTTTGCCGCTTGCGCTTTTGTGATAAGCACACCATCACAACCTGATTGACGTGCATGGCGATATTGATCACTGACCAACGCGCCCACAGCGATAACACGCCCCTCATAGCCTAAATGACGCAAGGCACGCGCAATAGAAAAGCCGCGCCCATCTGCCGAAGTGGCAAAGGGAATCAAGACCTCATCAATGGTGCGCAGTGTCTCATAATATGATTCTGGCGCCTCTTCCAAAGATAATGTGATAGTAGAGCTTGCCGCCACATAGGGCGCAAATCCCGTATCAGTGATGTAAATATCAGTCATGATAGAGCAAATCCTTAAAAGGTGTCATACCAACACGCTTGTAATAATCCAAAAATGTCTCATCACGGCTTGTGCGTTTGGCAAGGTAATGGGCGATAATTTTATCAATAGCGCCCACAATCTCATCAAAGGAAAAACCGGGGCCTGTTCTCTGGCCTATGGCGGCATCTTGCGTGCCATCACCGCCAAGTGTGATCTGATAATTCTCAACCCCTGCCCTATCAAGTCCTAAAATCCCAATATGCCCCACATGGTGATGCCCGCAGGCATTGATACAGCCTGAGATTTTAATCTTTAACGGGCCAATATCATATTCTGATTTTAATGTGTCAAAATGTGTAGCAATTTGCTGTGCAATCGGAATAGAGCGCGCTGTTGCAAGGCCGCAATAATCAAGCCCCGGACAGGCAATTATATCAGAGACAAGACCTGTATTTGCGGTGGCCAATTCTGCTTTTTTCAACAGATTATAAATGGTCAAAAGATGCGGTTTCGGCACATGAGGCAGAATGATATTTTGCTCATGGCTAACACGCAATTCATCATAAGCATAGCGTTTGGCGATATCCGCCATTATGCGCATCTGAGAGGCCGTTGCATCACCCGGTGTTGCGCCATGCTTCTTTAACGAGATGGTAAGGATGACATGATTATCATCACGATGCTTATCTGTTGATTGTGCGACCCACCGCGCGAAAGAAGGCGATAAAGCGCACTCTGCCTCAAGGTCAAATGCGCCTATTTTCGTGAAATCAGGTGGCGCAAAATCAGATGTTATTTTCTGAACCAAGGCTTGTGATAATGGGGGGTGCGTCTGTTTTATGGCATGGAAATGTGCTTCAATTTGCGCCTTTGTTTCATCAAGGCCGTTTTCCTGTACCAAGATTTTTATCCGCGCCTTATATTTATTATCACGCCTGCCATAGCGGTTATAAATATGCATCACTGATTCAAGATAGCAAAGCAGATCAGCCTTTGGCACAAAATCAGATAGCACTTGCCCAATCAGCGGCGTGCGCCCAAGACCACCACCAATTAATATACGATACCCAATCTCACCTGCTTGATTGCGGATAATCTGAATACCAATATCATGAAAGGCCGTTACAGCCCTATCATCGCGGCATCCTGTGACAGCAATTTTGAATTTCCGCGGTAAAAAAGCAAATTCAGGATGACCTGTCGACCATTGGCGCAACAATTCTGCGGTAATGCGCGGATCTTCAACCTCATCCTTGGCAGCGCCTGCGAAATGATCGGCTGTTACATTGCGGATACAATTGCCTGACGTTTGAATAGCGTGCATATCAGCTTGCGCCAAGGCTTCAAGCACATCACCCACATCCTGCAATTTCATCCAGTTAAATTGGATATTCTGGCGTGTTGTAAAATGGCCATAGCCCTTATCCCAACGCTCTGCAATATCAGCTAATTTGTGCATTTGGCGTGAGGATAAAGTCCCGTAAGGAATAGCAATGCGCAACATATAGGCATGAAGCTGAAGATAAAGACCATTTTGCAGACGAAAGGGCTTATACTCTTCTTCTGTCAGAACACCATCAATTCGTCTTTGCGTGATGGCACGAAATTCAGACACTCTGTCTTTGACAAAGTCCTTATCAAAATCATGATACTGATACATCTTCTACTCCTTCGCTCTTGAGGCCAATGAGGTATTATGTGATTTGCTGTTTGCCATGAAAATAATTGCTCGGCCCCTTGGTGCGCAGGGTCTCTCTGTTACTGATAGGCTGGCCTGCCTCATCAAGACCAATCACATAAGCGCCCACAATTTTATCGGCACAAGCGGCATGGCTGTGTTGTGTCACACCCTCAGCAACGCTTTCACTGGCAAAATGTTTAGCCCCTGCAATATCAAGAACCCATGTGCCATTTACCGAGAGATAAACCACATCACCGGTCAGCAAATCATTTGAGGTAATCGCAAATCTGGTCGGCTTTTGGCCTTTAATGGCTTTAAGCTTGTTCTGTGGCATAATAGGCCTCCTGTTTGATAAAGGCAGGATGATGGCCAGAAAAGCGTGCTTCATGAGGGGTAAGGCCAAGATATATTATTGCTGGCCCGTTAATGCCCTTTTCACTAATCACTATCGGCAATTGCGCTAAGGTTAAGACCAGCCATCGCTCATCAGTGCGCGTAATATTCTCAGCAATCGTGACCTTTGTTTGTGCAGGCGCGCCATGCATTAACAAGCGCCCTGCCATATAAGGGGCGGCACGCACGCTCATATAAACAGATGCTGTCATTCCGCCATCGATTAGACTTGTTGCCATCTCGTGCCAATCATAATCAGCAAAGCCAGAGACATCATGGCCTGTCAGTATGCGATAGGCCTTATTGCGCCCTCTCTTGGTCAAAGAAGCGCCCATTATCGCCGCCCCTGCTGAGGCACTTGTAATGCCGGGGGCGACCTCAAAGGGAAGCCCTTCAGCATGAAGCACCTGTATTTCCTCATCAAGCCTGCCAAAAATTGTGGCATCACCTGATTTCAGCCGAACAATATGGCGACCTGATTTTGCGTGCGCTACCAATAAGGCATTAATATCAGCCTGTTGCCATGAGTCACCAAATCCCGTTTTGCCAACCTCAATGATATTAGCTTCTCTGCGGCAAAGCTCGAGGACATCTTGCGAGACAAGCCTGTCATGAAGCACCACATCAGCTCTATCAAGAAGGCGGCGGGCTTGCATGGTCAGCAAATCTGCCGAGCCGGGGCCCGCACTCACAAACCATACAGGTTTAGGGCTTACCATTTTATCCAAGGCAAATTCTGAAAAGAGCGTTTTTGCGTGCGCATAGGCAGAATCTTCACGCATCTGCGGATGCGCATCATCAAAATAGCGCGCCCAAAAATGACGTCTTTGTGCGGGCGGCAGGGTCTTTGCCACAATCGCACGTAATGCCCCAGCCACCTTTGCCAAAGCACCATAAGATTGTGGTAAACGCTCTTCTAACTCTCTTTTCAATCGACGCGCTAAGACAGGAGACTGCCCTTCTGTGCCAATAGCAATGGTAAGCGGCGTACGGTCAATCAAAGCAGGGGTGGTAAAGCGGCTAGCCGCCAAATTATCAATAACACAATAAGGAATATGCGCATCTGACAGCTCTGCCATCACACGCTGATCAATATCTGTCAGATAGGCAAAGACAATGGGCAGGCGCGCGCCATCATCAATATCATCAGCAGTAAAAT
>WTHV01000001.1 GCA_011525265.1 Alphaproteobacteria bacterium
GACTAGCTATAATCTTGTGTGAAATCTCATGAAACGAAACCTTAAAAAAATGGTGCCTATCATGTCTTATTTAAAATCACTTTTACTTGGAGCTTTGCTTTTTACTATGTCACAGTCCGCTACGAATGCCGCATCAGCTGCCACATTGGTTCTTGAAACATCACAAGGCCAAATTGAAATTGAAATGAAGCCTGATTTGGCGCCAAACCACGTTGCACGCATCAGCGAGTTAGCCGCATCTGGTTTTTATGATGGTATTATCTTCCACCGTATCATTTCAGGCTTTATGGCACAGACAGGTGACCCAACAGGCACAGGCATGGGCGGTTCTGGCCAGAAGCTTGAGGCTGAATTCACCGATTACCAATATCGTGAAGGCACCGTTGGCATGGCACGTTCAATGGACCCGAACTCTGGCGATTCTCAATTCTTTATCTGCTTTGATGGCTGTGGTCATTTGACTGGCCAATATACCGTGTGGGGTCAGGTCAGCAAAGGCATGGATGTTGTCTATAAATTGGCTGTGGGTGAACCACCTGCTAACCCAGACAGAATCATCTCAGCAAGCATGGCTAATTAAGCCTTAATGCTAGCGCATAGATGGGCGCCGCGTTACAGGGCGGCGCGCAAATTGCACGATGAGGCCTGCCCAGATACAGCCAAAAGCGGCAAGGTCTTTTAACGCAAAGGCCTCATCGAAAAACAAGACCCCGCATAATAATTGCAAGCTTGGATTCACATAGAAAATAAAGGCCGCCAATGATAATGGCAGCGCCTTATTCCCCCGCAAAAACAGAACCAACGGCACTGTTGTGATAATCCCGCACGATATGGCAAGCACAAAACCAACCATGCCACCATCAAAGAATAAGGGGCGCCCTTGGCCAACCTGCCAGCTTAAAAACAGCAGCACAATTGGCACAAGCAAAATGGTTTCAACGAAAAACCCATCAAGAGATGAGATAGCTATTTGTTTGCGCAGAACCGCATAAAGCGCAAATGATACTGCCAAAATCAATGAGATATCTGGCACAGCGCCAATAGACCACCCTTTTATCACCACACCAATAGCAGACAAAATAAGGGCAATCTGGCCGCGCCTATCAAGACGTTCACCCAGAAATAGCACGCTCGCCCCCACTGCTAGCAAGGGATAGACGAAATAGCCAAATGACGCCTCAACCACACGCACCTCGCCTACGGCATAGACAAAGGTTGTCCAATTAATCGCAATCATCACTGTGCCAAGGAGCATCAAAACAAATTGCCGATTAGGCTTAAACAGCGCCAAAATCTCTGCCATCCTGCCGCCCATGACGTAGACAATAAGCATCAACAAGAACGCCCATAAGCTTCTTTGCACGACAATCTCAACAGCGTTAAACCCCTCAAGAAGCGTGTAAAAAATAGGCAGTATGCCCCATAGTGCCGGGCCCAAAAAGGCGGCAAGATAGCCAAAGCGATCTGGTTTTGACATATAGATTTACGCCTTTTAAAGAAGTCAAAAAAGTAAGATAGATGGGCAAAGCCCGCTTTTATAGGACAGGATCGCCCTTTAATAGAATACGAAGGTCATTCACATTTGTCTCAGTCGCGCCTGTGATAACATCCGCTGCCATTGCTTCGAAAAAGTGATGAGAATCAAAATTATCATAACACGCTGTGACATCCACCCCATCCGCCTCTGCTTGGGCTTTCATGCCATCATAAAACAGCGCGCCTGCCGTGGCTTTGGCACCATCAATGCCATCTGTATCACATGAAATACCGCATACATCTGGCATGTCACGCATGACCATTTCAAGCGCAAATTGTGCATTGCGCCCGCCCACACCTGTGGCATTTGTGACCCTAACAGACGCTTCCCCCCCTGATATCAGCGCCACACCATCTGGCAATGATGCCAATTTCTCGCACATAATATCTGCCAAATCAGAGGCATCATCTTGGAATCTATCGCCTAGCATAATCGTCTCATAGCCAGCCTCCCGCACCTTTTCTGCCGCCGCTTCTAGGGCAATAGGCGCAGAGGCCACAATGGTAAAGGAAGTGGATGACAGCTTGTCATCATCGCAAAAAGGCGTCTCGCATAATGACGCATCTTGCAAAAGCGCGGCAACAGAAGATGGGACTGTGACCTGATAGCGTTCAATTAACTCACGCGCCATCTCCGCCGTGCTATCATCACCGCAAGTTGGGCCAGAGGCAATCGCATCAGGCGCATCGCCTGGCACATCTGAGAGCGCAAAACTATGCACGCACGCAGGATAGGCCGCCAATGCAAGCCGTCCGCCCTTCACAGCCGAGACATGCTTTCGGATGATATTCATCTCTTGAATTGGCATACCACTTGCCAGCAAGGCCTCATTCAGAGCTTTTTTATCAGCAAGACTGACCCCCGCAAGCCCGCATGACATAAGAGACGAACCGCCCCCTGATATTAATGTCACAAGCACATCATGCGCCCCAAGCTGGTCAGCAAATGCCAAAGCCGCTTTGGCTGCCGCCTCACTCTTTTCATCTGGTACAGGATGGGCGGCAGTCATTATTTTCACATGGGAAGGCAGGCCGTAATTATCCCCAGCCGGCAGGCCATGTGGCATAATAACCAAGGCACTCTCTGCCACGCCACCATTCGCAAAATAAGCCTGTGCCATTGCCCGCGCGCCCTTGCCAAAAGCAAGTAAATGGACTTGTTTACCACTGATACGCTTGCCAAGATCATCGATAATTTTTGGCATAAATTCATCTGCCATGACAGCCCGTAGGCCTGCCTCAAATGCATGGCGCAAAAGCGCTAATTTATCCCTCTGTTTTGACATCACATCCTCATGCGACAAAAACACCATTCTTGGTGAAAGGCCTTTGTGGCAAAATGTTAATTATTGTGGCACATTATGTTCTGCAGTAAAGATGCTGCACACCTGTAATAATGATATGCGATCACTATAAGAACAGCCCTTTGAATGACAAGCGAAAACCCACTTTATCTTGCGCTTGAACTTATAGCGTCTAATGACCGTAACCTGATAGAGATTACAAGCCTGTCTTTGCGTGTCAGCGGTCTGTCTGCCGCATTGGCCCTATTATGCGGCTTGCCTCTTGGGGCTCTTATCGCCACAACCCATTTTGCTGGCCGCTCGGCAGTGATTATCATCTTTAATGCGGCGCTTAGCCTGCCGCCTGTGGTTGTGGGGCTGAGTATTTATTTGCTTCTTTCGCGCAATGGCCTGCTTGGCTTTGCTGATTTACTCTACACACCAACCGCTATGATCATAGCACAATTCACCCTTGTATTTCCCATTGCTGTTGCGCTGACCATACAGCTTCTTGAAGGGTTAAAGCGCGAATATGATCCGCTCTTCTTATCTCTGCGGTTGGGGCTATTAAAGCAAATTACAACATTATTGGCAGATGGCAGAGCCGGGCTTGTGACGATCATGCTTGCCTGCCTTGGGCGTGCTTTATCTGAG
Source organism: Alphaproteobacteria bacterium (assembly GCA_011525265.1). Classification (GTDB taxonomy): domain Bacteria; phylum Pseudomonadota; class Alphaproteobacteria; order Puniceispirillales; family Puniceispirillaceae; genus UBA685. Next base: position 3,474 of record WTHV01000001.1, read on the forward strand.
GTTGGTGCCATTATCATCGTTGGCGGTAACATTAATCACCTGACACGGATGATGACCACCGCAATCGCGCTTGAGACATCACGCGGGGAACTAGCACTTGCTATGGCACTTGGTGTTGTGTTGTTGCTCATTGCTCTTGGCATTAATATTTTAAGCCAATTCTTAAAAGCCCATTTTGACAGAGAGCTTGGTCATGAGGGACGATAAATTGCAAAACCAAGCCATCCTATTGGCCAATAATATCAGCCTTCATCGCAAGCAATCTTGCTTGCTGATGGATATTTCGCTTGGCATTAAGGCTGGTAAGATTACTGTCATTATGGGGCATAATGGTGCTGGCAAGACACTTCTACTCTCAGCACTACATGGCCTGGCACCTATCACAAATGGCACGATTACGAGCACCTCAAACACAAGCCAAAAGATGGTGTTTCAAAAACCCATATTATTGCGACGCTCTGCCAAAGCCCATTTTACCTTTGCCAGCGGCATCAAAGAACCGCACCTCATTCATAAATGGTTTCAGCAAGCTGGCATCGAAGATAAAATGCCATTGCAAGCCCGCCATCTCTCATCTGGCGAAGCGCAGAAATTAGCGCTTATATCAGCCCTTGCAACACGCCCTGATATCTTATTCCTTGATGAGCCAACTGCCAATTTAGATGCAGAATCACGCGCTGATATAGAGGCACTTATCATCAATGCGAAACAATCTGGTACATGCATTGTGATGGTCACCCATGCGCTTGCGCAAGCCAAACGTCTGGCTGATCAAATGATTTTCATGCAAAAGGGCTCTATTTATGATGATAGTGCGGCAGAGCATTTCTTTGCTGGTGAACGCTCTTGTGAGGCTGACGCATTCTTATCAGAATTATCTGGCAGTTAGCGCAGCGTTTTAAGCTCAAAATCAGGGTCTTCAATCGCGCTCATTGGCACATCATTGCCCTTTTCAAGGCAGATTTTGCCAATCATATAAGCTTGCGGATCATTGATGGATTCCACAGCTCTCAGACGCCCTGCTTCAAAACTCCAGACAGAACAGCCCCCCTCTCTTTTGCCGGGGCGCATGATGTGGCGCACATCATCAGCAGGCGGCGGCACAAGGCCAGCCGATTGCAATTTGCGGTCATATTGGTCAGACCAGAACCATGGCGCCTCATCTTGCGGTTTGGCCGCGCCTGTGAGGTGACTGGCCAAATAATGGCCGCCATATTGGGCATTATGGATAGATTCTATACGAATCGCCCCGCGCCCCTCAGCCAGCACATTATCGCCAATGGCAAAAATATTTACATCACTTGTGGCATAATCATAATTGGTCACAATACCATTTCCGACCGCAAGACCTGCTTGTTCTGCAAGGCATATCTCTGGTGCGACCCCAATCCCCACAAGCAAAAGATCGCACCCAATCTCTTCCCCATTATCCAAGATCACAGCCGAAATAGCGCCATCATCTGCCTTTAGGCCGCTCACACCATTGCCAATATGCAATTGAACACCATGGCTTTCATGAAGCGTCTTATAGACTTGTGAAATCTTAGGACTTGCCACACGCGCTAACAAGCGGGGCGCGGCCTCAATCACATGAACCGACAAACCATGTTTGCGCATACTTGCCGCCGCTTCAAGGCCAATATAACCACCGCCAATGACCACCGCATTTTTGGCATGAGCCATAGCTGCTTTCAGCCCCTTGGCATCATCACCATCGCGCAATACAAACACATTTTTGGACTCCATCTCTGCAAATGGCAGACGACGCGCAGACGCCCCTGTTGCCAAGATAAGCTTGTCATAAGACAAACTGCTGCCATCGTCTAGTGCAACCTGTTTTGCCGCACGGTCAATGCTTGTGACACCAACACCATCGCGCAAGGTGATATTTTGTGCCTCAAACCACTCTTGTGACCGTAAATAAAACCCCTCTTCTTCGCTGTGATCCGCACCAAGAAAGGCCTTTGATAGAGGCGGTCTTTGCAAAGGGAATCCTGCGATTTTATCAATCATGGTAACCC
>WTHV01000081.1 GCA_011525265.1 Alphaproteobacteria bacterium
ATTGGGAAATTCTTATAAAATGCTATTTAATAAAGCGCTTTGTTCAGTGATGGCATCGCGAATGGCTTGCTTGTAATCTTGCAAATTTGTGGCTGATTTGGCCTGATCGCAAAAGATGATGCCGCGTGAGGAATTGACAAGCCCGCCCGTAAAGCATCCATCAGCTTGACCAAGCGCTATGGTTGCATGAGCCGGGCCTGCGCCTTGTGCGCCAAATCCAGGGATGAGGAAGGGAGCAGATGGCAGAATGGCACGAAGCGATTCTGCCTGTGCTGGTACAGTTGCACCAGCAACAATGCCAAAAGAAGACAGACCAGACTCGCCAGTGGCTTTTGCGATCAAAGGGGCGAGGTCATGGGCAAGCTGTTCATAGACCAGATGCGTATTATCAAGCGCCAATTCTTGTAAATCGGCAGCGCCCTTGTTGGATGTCCGCACAAGAATAAATAGACCGGCGCCTGTTTGCGTAGCACGTGTCATAAAGGGCTCAAGCGTATCAAGCCCCATCCATGGGTTTATAGTCAGCGCATCACTTGGGAAGGGCGCATCTGTGCCAAGATAGGCAGACGCATAGGCATCAGAGGTAGAGCCAATATCGCCTCTTTTGGCATCCATAATCACAAGCAAGCCAGCATCTTGTGCCGCTTGTGCTGTTTCAGCGAGGATCATAACGCCCTCAGGGCCATAGGCTTCAAACATGGCGGCTTGTGGTTTGATGGCTGGCACAAGGCCTGTGGCCGCGTCGACCAAGCCTAGCGCGAAATTGCGCAAACCAGCTATGCTAGGGGTGCCATTTGCATCGCAAAATAACGGGGTCATCATCGCTTTATGGGGGTCAATGCCCATACAAAGCGGCGTCTTTGTTGTACCAAGAGCCAAGGCGAGGCGATCGCCAAAATGCGAAGAAGCGGCCATGGGTTTTGTCCTATTCTAGCGGCAAGCCAAGCGCATCACGATAGGTTGTGAGCAACATATCTTGTTCGGCAAGCAAATCTTTATCCATCGAGCGGATTTTTACAATTTGACGCATGACTTTTGGCTCAAACCCTGTGGCTTTGGCCTCTGTATAAATATCTCTGATATCTGCCATTAATGCGCGCTTTTCTTCTTCAAGACGTTCAACGCGTTCAATATATTGGCGAAGTTGGTCGGCGCCTGTTTGGCCTGTTACGGTCATGATATTGTCCTTTATTTGTCTTGATGTGAGGCAGCAAAGGCCGCTTTTTGTTGTTCAGTTGCCTCAGTCTGATGGGCGGCTTTCCACTCATCATAAGGCATGCCATAGACAATCTCTCTTGCGCCGTCTTTATCAAGGTCGATATTGTGCGCTTGTGCGGCCTCTTGATACCAGCGTGATAAGCAATTGCGGCAAAAACCAGATAAATTCATCATATCAATATTCTGCACATCTGTGCGCTCTTGAAGATGCGAGACAAGGCGGCGGAATGCGGCCGCTTCAAGGGCTGTTTTCTGTTCATCTGTGAGATTATGCGACATTGGCCTATCACCCCTATCCTTCGTGCAAAATATGGTTTGAAAAGTGACGCTACTCTAGCGTCTTTCACGCGATTTGAAAAGAGAAAGCGGCTTTAAGCGTGACAAATAAGTTTGCACAGGCTAAGTTTTGTCAGGGATTTAAAAATATTGGACTCTTTTGTTTTTGCTAGCGCGTCAGGCAAATGGAGTTTATCGGGGATTTCTATGATGGATAATGGTATTTCGGCCGCAAAATTTGAGCGTATCCGCAAAGCACATCTCTCTGAGGTGATGGAAGATTATGTCGAAATGATTGCTGATTTAATCGAAGAGACTGGCGAGGCGCGGGCGGTTGATTTGGCCGCGCGCTTTGGTGTGACAAGCCCGACTGTGAATGCCACCATCCAAAGATTACAAAGAGATGGCCTTGTCGATACGCGCCCCTATCGGTCTATCTTTTTGACAGATGAGGGCGCGCGTCTTGCCAATGCGTGTAAAGAGCGTCATCAAATTGTTCATGATTTTCTGGTCTCGCTTGGGGTGCCAAGCGAAGTGGCAGATGCTGATGCAGAAGGCATGGAGCATCACATATCTGAAGAAACCTTGTTAAAATTCAAAGCTGCGATTTCTTAAGACTTATTGGGCGATAAAAAAGCGTTTATGGCGTTTGCGTTTTTGTGAAATTGCCACCTGTGATTCGCCAACCTCTTTTGCGCTATCGGCAAAGCGAGCTGGCAGCAAACCATCTTCACCTGTCAGGATTAAAAACGGGCCCCTATCATCATTGTGAAGAGCGTGTTTTAATTCAAAATGACTGCCGGGGCGCCCATCCTCATCTAAGACTTTGACGCTATATGCTGTATCATGCAAATGCCATGATAAAAGGGCGGCTTCAGCGCGCCTATCGGCAATGATGATGGTGGCATTATGGGCCTTGGCGGTGGCGGTGACATCTTGTGCCAATGCTTCCCACCCGCGCAGACGGCGAAGCGGGTCTGATTGCGGTGTCCATTGACCAAATGTGCCAAAAAACACCGCTGTTGCTATCATCAGGGCGGCAAAAATATTGATAGAAAGCGCCATCCGACCCCAAAACCGCCCCACGATAAAAGGCTCTTTTTGGGCAAGAGCACAGCCAATTAACAGGCAGGCTGTTGGCCAAGCTGTCGCCGCCCAATTCGCATTAGCGGTTTTCAAATAGGCTTGTGTTGTCATGATTAAAATGACTGGCAGTGAGAAACATAATAATCTCTGCGCAAAGCTAAGGTTGATCTGGCGCGGTAATCGCAGAAGCGCAATGCAAAATAACAGGAAAGCAAGCGGCCCAATAACCGCTGTTTGCGAGAGTAAAAATTCAAACGCGCTGACAAGAGAATAATGCGGCTTGGCAAGGTCTGCATTCTCGCCAAGGTGGGCAAAGGTAATGCCGCCATGGGCAAGATTCCACAGCAAATTCGGTGCCGCGGTAACAAGCGCGCCTGCACAAATGACCCCTAGCTTAGATAGCGCTGTGAGGCGGTTATTGGCCTTATTGCCAAATAAGCATAACGCGGTGCCTAGGATGAAATAAATAGCGGCATATTTCGCTAAAAGACCAATGCCGATGATAAGACCTGTCAGGAAAAAATCGCGCGCCTTGCCGCTTTGTTCTGCAGATAAGAAAAGCGCAAGCGCAAAGACCCATGGCACAAGCAAAAGCGTATCTGTTGAAATGACAAAGGCGCCAAGTGAGACAATTGGTAAGCTTACCCAGAATAACGCCGCCCATCTGCCAGCAGACGCGCTGTGATAGGCATGGCCAATCGCATAGAGGACAAGCGCGATAAGGCTATGAAGCAGGGGTGTTGCAAGGCGTGCGGCTATGGTTGATGCGCCAAAAAACATATCCATTGCGCCAAGATACCAGCCAATTAGAGGAGGCTTTGAATAATAGCCGAAATCAAGCTCTTGCCCCCAAAGCCAATATTGCGCCTCATCCACCCCAAATTCGAGTGGTGTGGCAATGATGGCGGCCATGCGAATAAGTGCCATCGCCCCAATCGCACATAGTAATAGGCGTTCATGTTTCATGATATAGGCGGCATTTGGCAAATATGATGGTTGATTCATGGTAAAAACGCTATAGCTTCACAAGTCTCATGATAGGGCTCTATGTTTTATGGCAGGAAATGGTTATGATGGCAAAGAGTTGATTTCACAGGTCCTATCTGTCAAAGCCCATAAGTTATGGCAGGGCTGTTATGAAATCATGCTGGTGAAAGAGATAAGACGATATGGCACAAATACCTGTTGAAATCGCAGAAGAGATTGTTGATGAATTTTCGTTTTTTGATGATTGGTCAGACAGATATCAACACCTCATTGATCAAGGCCGCCGCCTTGAAGGCTTGCCAGACAAATATCATAATGATGACTATGTCCTAAAGGGCTGTCAGTCTGTGGTGTATTTTGCCCATGAGGTAGATGAGGCAGGGCATATCACTTTTTATGGCGCATCTGATGCGGCGATAGTCCAAGGGCTTGTGGCGTTATTATTGCGGGTATATTCCGGCCAAAGTCCAAGCGATATTCTGGCAACTGATGCAAGCTTTGTCGGACAAATTGGTCTTGATAAGCATCTATCAGCGACGCGCAAAACAGGGCTTGCGGCAATGGTCAGCGCCATTCATGCCGCCGCACAAGAGGCGTGCTGATAGCCTATTCTGGTGTGCGTTCTGTGCGCGGAGTTTTGCCATAGGTTTCGCGATAACATTTTGAGAAATGTGACGCTGATACAAAGCCGCAAGCAAGCGCAACCGATAAGATAGATAAAGAGGTCTGGCGCAATAATTGACGCGCGCGTGCCAAACGCAAATTCAAATAGTAGCGCGTTGGTGTCGTGCTGAGATATTTGCGGAATAACCGCTCTAACTGTCTTGTTGATAAAGAGGCTTCTTTTGCCAATTCTGTTTGTGACATGGGCTCTTCTAGATATGTTTCCATCATACCAACAACGGTCAATAATTTTGGATGTGAGACACCAAGGCGTGAACGCAATTCCATGCGCTGTCTGTCAGAAGGGTCTCTGATCCGGTCATGGATAAATTGATCAGAGACTTGCGCGGCAAGTGATTGGCCGTGAATTTGCGAAATCAAATAAAGCATCATATCAAGTGAGGCTGTGCCGCCTGAGCAGGTGATGCGGTTATTGTGAATTTCGAATAGCTCATTTGTGATTTCAAGATAGGGGAATTCTTCGGCTAGACCGTCAATATTTTCCCAGTGCACTGTGCATCTTGTGTCATTTAAGAGGCCAGCTGATGCTAAAACATATGTGCCTGTGCAAATTGCGCCGACAATCGCCCCCTGACGGTCAAGGCGTCTTGTGATGTTAAAGACATTCTGTTCTGCATATTCTTTGACATTAATACCGCTACAGATAAAGACAAGGTGACAGTCATTCAGCTGTGTGATTGTCTGCTCAACATCAACACGCACACCATTTGAGGCTGTGACAGCTTCATCTGTTGGGCTTGCAATAACCCATTCGAAAATAGTGTCACTTGCCACGCGATTTGCCACGCGCAAAGGCTCAAGCGCGGCGGAAAATGCGATCATTGAAAAATTAGGTACCAATAAGAACCCAACTTTGATCGTTCCCGCTGATCTGCTTGATAGCAATACATCTTTGATTTTATTGTCAGTAATCACAGTCAGATGCACCCTTTACCTTACTTTTATTCTTATCACAGATACGCGAATTTTTATAAAAAGAAAGCAAAAAGAGTCAGGGATAACATTATTATAACCCGCATTATTTTTTGCCATTGCAGGCCTATGGTTGTTTTGCTGTCACCTATCTGATAGCAAGAGCCTATGGAATATGAGGTAATTACATCAGCGGCTAATAAGGATGTGAAGCTATTGCGCTCGTTGCATGAGCGTAAATATCGCAAACAAACAGGCTGGTTCTTAGCAGAGGGTATGCGTATTTGCAAAGAGGCAATCAGCCTTGGCTATGCGCCTGTGCGGCTTGTTTATGCCGCTGGTCGTGGTGATGATGCGATGGTTGCAGAGCTGATTGCGGCTTGTCATCAAAATGGGGGGCGCGCAATGGAAGTGGCACCCGATTTATTATCGCGCATATCACGCAAAGATAATCCGCAAATGGTTATTGGCGCTTTTTCTCAAAATTGGCAAAAGCCGCAGGTGATTGTGCCGCAAATTGATGATTTATGGATAGCCCTTGATAGGGTGCGTGACCCAGGCAATCTTGGCACCATTATGCGTACCGCTGATGCTGTGGGGGCAAAAGGCATTATCTTAATCGAAGATTGCACAGACCCCTATTCGCTAGAGGCGGTTCGTGCCTCTATGGGGGCTGTGTTTAATGTGGCGCTGGTCAAGATGAGTGAAGCTGATTTCTGTGATTTTTCTCGCAACTGGCAAGGGGCGATTATTGGCACAGCCTTGCAGGCCTCTGTTGATTACCGCGCGGCAGATTATTCAAAGCCAACCATTATGTTAATGGGCAATGAGCAATCAGGCCTAACAGAACGATTGCGCGACACAGCCACACAATTAATCAGAATGCCTATGCAGGGGCGCTCTGATAGCTTGAATCTTGCCGTGGCAACAGGTGTCAGCCTGTATGAATGGCTGCGTGAGCGCTAGGCTTGCGGGTCTTTGTGATAGCGCACAAATAAAGCTTGGCCAATGGCACGCGGATTATCCGCAGCTTCCACAATCCCTAATTCACCAGAGGTTAATGTACCATCTCTTGTGCACTCTCTGCTGCCTAGCGCCTCTGCCATTGCGCTATGTACAGAGAGCGTAGATGTGCGAATAGCGTAAATTGTCAAAACCATGAATAGGGCATCGTCTGATAATAGGCTTGCACATAAAGACAGCAATTCAGGCAAATTCTCTTCTAGACGCCAGACTTCCCCTTTTGGGCCTCTGCCATATTTTGGCGGGTCAAGGATAATGCCATCATAAAAATTGCCGCGCCGTGCCTCTCTTGCAACAAATTTCATGCAATCATCTGTGATATAACGAATGGGCGCATCTGATAGGCCAGATAAATCACGATTCTCAAATGCCTGTGCAATGGCTTTTTTTGAAGCGTCAATATGTGTGACCTCTGCCCCTGCTTGTGCCGCGTGAAGCGAGGCGGCGCCTGTATAGCCAAATAAGTTTAAAATGCGTGGTGCGCGCCCATGATGCGCGGTAAAGGCGCGAATGCGCTCAGCGCAAAATTGCCAATGGCCTGATTGTTCTGGAAAGAAGGCAAGATGGCGGAATGGTGTGGGGCTGGCATAGAATTTTATCCCTTCAAACCCCATCTCCCAACGCTCAGGCAAATCGCGTGATAAGTGCCATTTGCCCCCTTTTTCAGGATCGTCTGATGAGGCAAGAAAACGTCCGGCGGCTTTGTTCCATACCGTCTCAGGCAGGCGGCGCTCCCATAGGGCTTGTGGCTCAGGGCGCACAAAGCTATAGGGGCCAAAGCGCTCAAGCTTTAAGCCGTCTCCTGAATCAAGCAAAGCATAATCCTGCCAATCATCGGTTAGCGAGATTTGTCCTGTGGTAAAGCCGAATGAGGTCATGTGCGCACGCTTTCCTGTCGAAAATTCTGACCGCACAATGCCTGTTTCTATGGCCAAAAGGCAAGTAGAACTGGTATTTGACAAAAAAATAACCTAAAATTAAGAATTTAGAGTCTATATTTTAGAAATATTTTTTAAAGCAGGAGGAAAACATGGATATTATTGATCGGCAAATTTTGACCATTTTGCAAAAAGACGCCTCTTTGCCAGTGGCTGATGTGGCGCGCAAGGTGGGATTATCTGTGACACCTTGTTGGCGACGCATTCAAAAACTCGAAGAAGATGGCATCATTACAGGGCGCGTGGCCTTGCTTGACGGGCCAAAGCTTGGCATGGGGATGAGTGTCTTTGTAGGGATTAAAACAGATCAGCATAATGTGGCTTGGCTAGAGCAATTCGCCAAATCAGTTTCAGCCCTGCCAGAGGTGGTAGAATTTTACCGTATGTCTGGTGAGGTGGATTATCTTTTGCGTGTGGTGGTGCCTGATATGGCAAGCTATGATGTGTTCTATAAAAAGCTTATTGGCTCAGTGAAGCTGAAAGATGTCAGCTCAAGCTTTGCGATGGAAGAGATTAAATATACCACAGCTCTGCCCTTGCCAGAAGCAGGTGCTTAATCCTATGGGCTTTTTGCCCATCGCTGATAGTCTGCCTCAGCATTTATAGTTTGATAGGAGGGCGTCCCATTTTTGGCGCGCCTTATCACGGTCAAAAAGCGCGGTGCCGACATAGTCATAAGCTGTTTTTTGGCGTTTGTGGAGCAGTGGCAAATCATCTGCTAATGCACAAATCTCTTTTGCAAATGCCTCTGGTTTATCGGAAGGAAGAATAGGGCCAACAGTCCCATCATTCAGGCAATGAGATGCCCCATTTGTTGGCGTTGCTATCACCGCAACCCCTTCTGCCATGGCCTCTGGAAAGATAAAGCCAAACGGCTCATCTTTTGAGGGGACTATCATCACATCAAGCTCTTTTAAGAAGGCAGGAAAATCGATCCAACCGCGCATTTCAACGGGATTTCCATAGTGATGATTAAGCGCTCTTAGGCGCTCTCTTAGAGGGCCGTCACCACCAAGGGAAAAGCGGATATCGGGATGCGTCTGTTTGACAAGTGCGGCTATCTCAATAAACAGGGATAGGTTTTTCTTCTCAACCATCCGTCCTGCCGCACCAATGGTAAGCGGCGCTTGTGGCTTTGGGATTTTAAGGCCTTTTGGGGCGTCGTGAAAATGCGGAATAAGGGTTAATTTTTCTGCTTCCCAGCCAGCCTTTTGCGCCTTGGCCAATCCCTCTTTGGTCAGGCACACAAGCCTATCACAGTCGTTAAAGTGATGTGGTTTATCATTATGGCAAATACCGATTACATAACGTGCTAGCCGGCGGAGCCCTGGTGCCATGAAGCCATTATGACAAAGAGCGATATCATAATTATGTTTCATGCCAAGCGCACTAAAAGCAGGCAGAGTGCGATAGGCAAAACGGCGCAAGCTGCTAAGCTTAAGATGCTTTTTTGCGTAGGCTGAGGCAGATGAATCGGGTGATAGCAAGCTGAGGTCATAGGCATCATTGCCCCCTAGCAAGCCAAGCTGATCAATCAGCGCGCGTTCAATGCCGCCTGCCTTTTTATCTGATGTGGCTATCAGTATCTTCATCATAGTTGGATGTAGGTCGCTTTGACTTCTGTATAGGCCTCAATGGCAAATTGTGAGGATTCTCTGCCAAAGCCTGATTGCTTTGCCCCCCCAAAAGGCCAATCTGCCGGGATAAGATTATAGGTGTTCACCCACACATTCCCTGCCTCAAGCGCATCAGCTACTCTGTGTGCGCGCGTCAGGTCGCTTGTGATAATGCCTGCCCCAAGGCCAAAGTCAGTATCATTTGCCCGCCTAATGGCTTCTTCTTCTGTTTTGAATGTCAGAACAGACATAACAGGGCCAAAAATTTCTTCACGTACAATGCGCATATCATCTGTGCATTGGGTCATGATGGTTGGCTCAACAAAATTACCGCCCTCAAAGCCTTGCGGATGAGCTGCCTTGCCACCAACCGCAATATGGGCGCCTTCTTCTTCTCCGATTCGAATATAATCAAGCACCTTTTGCTGATGTGCTTTTGATATAAGCGCACCTATCTGAACATCTTCTGACATGGGATCGCCAATCCGCATTTCTGATGTGCGCTTGACCATTTCGGCAATGATTTTCGGTGCGATCCCCTCTTGGATAAAGACACGCGTGGCGTTTGAGCATACCTCACCTGCTGTGTAAAAATTCGCATCCATTGCGGTCTGAACAGCAATTTCAAAGTCACAATCATCAAAAATCACAAGCGGTGCTTTACCGCCCAATTCCAATGTGACCTTTTTCAAACTATCAGCTGATTGTTTCATGATAAGCTTGCCTGTATCCACCCCGCCTGTCAGCGAGACTTTGGCAATGCCCTTATGCGCGCAGATGGCCGCGCCAATTTCATAATCACCTTGCAAGACTTGGAACAGCCCATCAGGCAATCCGTGTTCTGTCGCAATTTGGGCGATGCGCATCGCAACAAGAGGCGTTTCTTCTGATGGTTTTAAAATAAAAGCATTACCTGTTGCTAGTGCAGGTGCCGCTTTCCAACAGGCGATTTGGGCAGGGTAATTCCAAGCGCCAATACCAGCACATACCCCCAAAGGAACGCGGCGTGTATAGCCAATCGCATCTTCCCATTTATGAGAGGTGCCAGTCATTGTGGCAGCCATATGAGCAAAAAATTCAAACGCATCAGCGCCTGATGGCACATCACCAGTCACAGCTTCTGAATATAATTTGCCAACATCTTGCACCTCTAGGCGTGATAATTCTTCATTGGCCTCTTTGAGTGCCATAGCAATCGAATAGAGAATCTGACTGCGGTCTTGACCAGAGCGCGCCGCCCATTGTTTTTGTGCCTCTGATGCATGGCGCACAGCCTCGTCAAGCATTGCGCTTGTCGCTTTTTCAACCTTGGCAATCACCTCGCCAGTCGCAGGGTAGATTTTATCAATTGTGCCAGCATCACTTGGATAAGCAGCGCCATTAATGAAAGAGGAAATGATTTGCATATGAGCCTCTAGTTAAAAGAGAAGATAGGTCTGTGGCATAGCAGAGAATTGCTATTGCCAAGATGTCATAAATCTATCATGGTTTTTTCGAAAGTTGCAAAGCCTTAAGCGTGTCAGCAAATGAAAAGAAGAGATAAGATATGACTGACTATGATGTTGATATCATTGAAGCACGCCGTGATATGGCGGCATTATTCCGCTGGACCGCACGCGAACGTCTGCATGAGGGCATTGCTAATCATTTTTCAATGGCGGTCACCGCTGATGGGCAAGAATTTTTGATGAACCCTTATGGGATTCATTTCTCAAAAATCAAAGCAGGTGATCTGCTGTTATTAAATGCACGGCAAGAGCCAAATACCACTGATGTGTCTCAAGGGATGGTGGATATTACGGCGTGGGGCATTCATGGTGCCATGCATCGCAACAACCCCGGGGCGCGTGTGATTTTGCATCTCCACTCACCTTATGCGACAGCCTTTTCTTGCCTGAAAGACCCACATTTGCCGCCTATAGACCAGACAAGCGCACGCTTTTTCAACCGTTTGGCCTTTGATAGTGGCTTTGATGGGATGGGCATAGGTGATGAGGGAGAGCGTTTGTCTCATCTGCTTGGGAATCAGCGCACGATGGTCATGGGCAATCATGGCATTATGACAATTGCAGCAACACCGGCGATTGGCTGGGACTTGATGTATCATATCGAAGTCGGGTGCCGAAATTATATGCTTGCCTCTGCTAGCGGGCATCCTTTGTCTGTGATGGCAGATGATGTGGCAGAAAAAACGGCACAGCAATGGGAAGAATATGAGGCTCAAGCCCCGCATCATTTGGCCGCTATTCGCAAAATATTAGACGAAGAAGAGCCTGATTACGCCCTGTTATAACAGGCGTCCCCCCTTTACCATTTTTCTGTTTTTATTTATCTCAAAGGTTACATTCATGAATATTTCTGCCTTTCCTGCGCTGATTGCACGTCCAAACTCATTATGTGACGCTGTTCCTTTTTTTGAAAAGAGGGGCGTGAAAAAGCTGTTCTTATTATCAGACCCTGTGATGGCACAATCACCACATCTTGTCCCACTGCGAGAGGCATTGGCAGATGCCTCTATTGGCCTTATTGAGTTTTCTGATTTTGCTGGTGAGCCAAAAATGGCCAAAATGGATGAGATTATCGCCCTGACAAGAGCAGAGGCTTGTGATGGGGTCATGGGCATTGGTGGCGGCTCGGCACTTGATATGGCCAAGATTGTATCAATCACACTTGTCGCAGATAGGCCGGCTGATGATTATTGGATGATGGCACATCCTCTGCCACCCCAAAGCTTGCCATCTGTGATGGTGCCAACCACAGCAGGCACGGGGTCTGAATCATGCTCCACAAATATTATCGCTGACCGTAATGGTCATAAAGGCTGGGTCTGGGGGCCTGAAACCAAGCCTGATCTTATCATCCATGATCCCGTCCTTAGCACAAGCTTGCCAGCCTCTTTGACAGGCTGGTGCGGGATGGATGCCTTTATTCATGCCTTTGAAGCCTCAACCAACCGCTATGCCCATGCAAGTGCGAGAGGCTATGGCCATCAAGCGTTACGCCTGATTGTCAAAGCCTTGCCGCAAGCCATTGCTGATGGTGATGATTTGGATGCGCGCCAGATGATGCTGTTGGGCTCTGCCTGGGCAGGTGCGGCGATTGATCAAGTCGGCACAGCTGTGGCACATCATATCAGCCACTCTATGGCAACCTTAGCCCCTATCCATCATGGTCATGCCACGGCTATTGGCTTTGAGGTAACGCTTGGGTGGATTATTGATGGTCTTGCAGGTGATGAGGCGGCAATTGAAAAGTTTCAATCCATCGCTGAGACATTAGGGCTAGCCGATTACCGCGACCTGCCGCAATTTGTCTCTGACTTTATGGATAGCTGTCAAATTGATCGCTCTCTGCCAGTGTCTTTTGCGCAGTTTGATAAAGATAAGCTGATTGAACAATTATTGGCTGATCATACACAATCAATGCGCGTTGCAACCGCGCGTGAGGTCACAGAAGATGCTATCAAAGATATTGTCACGCGTTTGGCTAATTTGCCTGTGCAAGCCGCATGAGTGCGCGTTAAGGGCAGCTGGAAGCATGAGCTGCCCGCCTATCATTGCCACGCATCTATCCCATTGGGTCATTGACTCTTTTGACCTATCTGTTCATATCGCATATAAGTATTCACTAATTAATCGAAGGATTATCTGGTCAAGCTTGCATGAGCTGTTGGTCAAAAGGGGTGCGATATGGCACAATTTCAATCTTTATTTCAACGCATGAGACGGCTTGCTATAGCGAGCCTTGCCACTGTGAGCTTGATCGTTGTGGTAATGACAAATGCTGTTTTTGCCCAGACAGGGCGCCCTGTCAGCGGTGTGATTGCGGCAACTGATAGGCCGATTGCTGTCTCTTATGTCAATGAAGATGGGGAGCGTATTGGCCGTATTGCTGGTGTTGGTGAGCCTATTTATCTGAATGATGAAATCTCTACCCCTGATGGGGCCTCATTGCAGATTTTGCTTCGTGATCAGACAGTCTTTTCCATTGGCCCAAATTCCACTTTGGTTTTTGATGAATTTATTTTTGATCCCACAAGCGTAGATGATGTTGCACTAACCGCATCTGTGAAGAAGGGGACTTTTAAATTTATTTCAGGGAAAATTTCGAAATTAAAGCCAGGCGCAATGACATTGAAATTACCAAATGCGACTGCCTCGGTGCGTGGTACATCTGTTGTCGGGCGTGTTGATGATTCAGGTGCCTCTGATATTATCTTGTTAACAGGTGCTGTGGCGCTTGAAACTGTCAGCGCGCCTGCGGTTGATTTGATTCAACCAGGTTGGGGTGTGTCTGTTGGCGAGGCAGGGATTGCCTCTGCCCCAACACAATTTTCTGCTGAAGAAATTGAATCCTTCATTCAAGAAGTGGAAACAGGCGCTGATGAGGGCGCATCAGATGGTGAAATACAAACAGCCGATGCACAAACAGATGAGGCATCTGAAGAAGAGCCTTCTGAAGAAGCAGTTGATTCTGTTGCCAATGTCGTTCGCGAGGCAGGCGCTGAGGTAAGTGAAGAAGAGATTACAACAATCATCCAAGAGGCAGATGGTAACCCAGAGGCTGTGGCTGAGGCGATTGTGAAAGTGATTATCGAAAACCGCATTGAAAGCGGCGATATTGACAGTGAAGCCTTGGCAGAGTTTGAAGCCTTTGTCACCGCACAGGCAGGTGCTGAAACAGATGAAAATGGCGCCTTTATTCCACAAGAATTTGCGATTGAAGAGTTGAATGTTGCTGATTTGAAGGTGGAAGATTTAGGTATTGAAGGTTTTGGTTTTGGCGGTGATGACAGTTTTGTTGAAGCCTTTTCTCAGCGCCTTGATACGCAAGTGCTTGCCTTGCCAAAGTTTGATGAAGCGCAATTTGGTTTCGATGCGCCAGAATTTGAAGAAGTGAAGTTTGATTTTGCGAGCTTTAACCGTGCTGACATTGCGGTCACACAGCGCTTTGATATTAAAGAAGTCTCAAATTTAATTATTGGCAATGAATTTGACTCTGCTGGTGATGCGCCAGAGATTGAGCTGTCTTTCTTTGATATTTTGTTCAATGCCGAGGCGATCAATCAAGAAGTATCACGTCGTGAGACCTCTTTTTCGTTTAACATACCAAATCAGAATTTTGATGATGGTAAGGAACAAGCTCCAGAAGATGCGCCAGCACCGAATTTTGATGATGCGCCCTCTTTTGGCGGTGATGACGCAAAGTCAGATGATGTGCCATTTGTCTCACCTTTGCTTTTTGAACGCAGGGTAGATGAAAATGGCGAGATAAAAACAGTGTTCCAACGTCCGTCATTTGATGATGGCAAAACTGAAACAGCACCAGAGGCTGAAGCAGACGTGCCAAGCTTTGGTGAGGCTGATTTGTTCCTCTCAAAGGTGGTTCAACAAGAGCCGGGCTATGATTCAAAGGATGACGTACCGTCATTTCAAGAGCAGGCTGAATACTTAGAGAAACGTGATGATGCCAAAAATGAGCTATTAGATTTGATCTCACGTGTGCAATTAGACTCAGCACGCGGTACGCTAGATCCGCTTGAATATTACAAAAGTGGTGATGCGCAAGCACAGTGGCTGACATTGCAATCAGATGGCAGCCTTGGGAATAATGACACCTTTGATGGGATGATTTCTAGCAGTTATCAAGGGTCGGTGCGCTTTACAGATAGCTTTACAGTCCAAGATACGCTTACCACTTTCAAAGCCAGAGCCTCCTATGACATCACATTGGATTATGGCACGGCTGCGGTCACAGGGTCTTTTGCCTTAAGCAATATGACATTAAATGGCGATACCTATTACAGTGCGGCCAATACAACAAGCCATGAAGAGACTATCAGCAATCTCAGCCTTTCAGGGCGCAGTAATGCAAATGGCACCCTTAGCACAGGCGGGACAGTTGAAGAGGTGAACATCGCAAGCGTTGATTTCCATGATTCAACCACGGCATCTGAAATTACAACACGTATTCGCACAACATTGGATATGTCGGCTGGCTCAACACAAGTCTATAGGGCTGCTCTAGATGGCACACTTGGTGAATTTACCGTTGAAGCAGAGACGTTCAATTGTAACCCGAACTGCACGACATCAACCGGTTTGGTTGGCAGAGGAGTCTCACAAGTCGCTGGTGAATAGGGTTGTGATTTAATGGCGTGATGGTTTTGTGCGAAGGCCGATATGAGGTGTCTCAGAGCGACCATAACGGCCTTGGCGTTCGCCCAACGCCTCATCAACCAGGCCTCTGACTCTATGAGGTAGCTCCTCATTTAGCACATCGCGTACCGTTTCTGCGATGAATGTCGCAAGAGCAGGGTTTGGTGAGATGTCCTGCCAATCTTCGGCTTCTGTCTTATTATCAGCCTCACCAGTCTCCTCATCAGCTGCGTTAGGGGTGACACGCTCTTGTGCCTGCTCAACGGCAGATTTCACATCGGCAAGCTGATTTATCAGCGCATCATCTGCCGCTGGGCGCGTTGCATCTAGCGTGGCGAGTGCTTTTGCTTCCTCTGATAGCGCCTCCTCTGATCGTGGGACTTCTGGCGCGGATAACCCATCAAGCACATCATCCAAAGAAACAGATGGCTCAATCTCATCAGAGATACGCACATCATCTGACAGTGCTTCAAGCGCTTCATCATCAGCATTTGTTAAAAGTGATAGCGCCTCATTATCAAGCGCCTCATCGGGCGCCACGTTTTTTGGGGTAACATTATCTGACGTAACACCATCTGGGGCAAAACTATCGGGAATAGCAAATTCATCCTCTAGCGCTGTGTCCTCGTCTGAAGAAGGTGTTTCAGCTGTTTGCGCCAATAATTTTGTCGCTACTGCTTCGTCATTTAAGTCTGAGATGCGTGTAAATAGGGACGGCTGTACCGATTTGTTGCGCGGTTTTCTCGATTGTATAATAGGCGCTGTCGGGGCAATAATTGCTGTTTGGGCATGAGGCTCTGCGTCAGGGGAAAATGCTTTGGCTTCCTGATACAGGGCATAGACAACCTCAAAGGTATCATCTTGCTGTAATGCCTGATTTTTAGCCACCAAAATCCCCTATTTTTTATGATCACGACTCAATCTATGTGAATTAGATTTTGCTGATGTTTCTATCATGAACACAATATTTAGTGAAGTCTACTTGTTTTTTAGGCAACATGTAGTGGTTGAAACAGTGATAGCGGCAATGGGGCCTAGACAATGAAACGAACCTTTTTAATAGGCATTAATGAGGGAAGCTGTTACAACCACGAGGGTATCTTATAGGCGAGTAAAAGGATCAGTGTTGTGAAAATTCTTGTGACTGGAGCGGCAGGATTTATTGGGTTTCACCTTACAAAGGCGTTACTCTTGCAAGGCCATGTGGTTGTCGGCCTTGATAACATGAATGATTATTATGATGTGCGATTAAAACAGGCACGTCTTGCGCTGATTGAATCAGATAATCAATTTCAATTCATCAAAGCTGATCTATCTGACAGGGCGATGATTGAGCAAATTTTTGAAGAGGGTCAATTTGATGCTGTCATTAACTTGGCCGCGCAAGCTGGCGTGCGCTATTCGATTGAAAACCCTCATAGTTATATAGATAGCAATGTGACAGGCTTCCTGCACATTCTAGAGGGCTGTCGCCATCATAAGGTTGGTCATCTGATTTATGCCTCTTCCTCATCTGTTTATGGGCTTGATGAGGCAATGCCATTCCAAGAGAGCCAAAGCGCGGATCATCCGCTTGCGCTTTATGGGGCAACGAAAAAAGCAAATGAGATGATGGCACATAGCTATTCTCATCTCTATGGGCTGCCAACCACTGGCTTGCGTTTCTTCACTGTTTATGGGCCATGGGGTCGTCCTGATATGGCGCTGTTCCTCTTCACCAAAGCGATTTTTGATGGCAAGCCCATTAATGTGTTTAATCATGGGAAAATGGTGCGCGATTTTACCTATATTGACGACATTGTTGAGGGTATTGTGCGTCTTGTGGATAAGCCTGCTGTGTCAAATGATGACTTTAATCCTCTTTCGCCTGATAGTGGCTCATCGCCGGCACCTTATCGGTTGTTCAATATTGGCAACAGTCAGCCTGTTGCCTTGATGGATTATATTTCAGCGCTTGAAAAGGCGATTGGGCGTGAAGCGAAAAAAAATTTCTTGCCAATGCAGGCAGGTGACGCAAAAGCGACAAATGCAGACACCACACGCTTAGAGGAGTGGGTTGGCTTTGCGCCATCAACTTCAGTTGAGGATGGTGTGGAACGATTTGTGGCGTGGTATAGGGAGTTTTATAATGTCTGAGGAAGGACAAAACAGCCAAGGCACGATGCTATCACGATTGTCTGCGAAAGCTGATAAGATGGCGCAATGGCATCGCTCTGTCGCCTTATTTACGGTGATAGATAGGCTTGTTATGACGCGCGCGGTGATTGTATGTGCGCTTTTGTTTGGCCTACTTGCCGCTTATGCCAATTTTGAGGTGCGTCAGTCACAATATCAGGTGTGGCAAGCCAATAAAAATATAACCTTTCTTGATGATACGCCGCTATTTTCCACAACTGATGCGAGCTATTTTTTAGCATTAGCGCGTCAATATAATGAAACAGGCGATATTAATGATTTTGCTAAGAAACGCCTATTTCCTAATAATCAGACAGCATTAGAAGAACCACCTGCCAGCGATAGCCTCTTTGACTTTCCGCTTCTCTCTGTCCTGATTGCCGAATTGACAGATGATAATTCCACAAGCGCCTTATTGCAGACAGGCAATGCCCTAATTCCCCTATTAGGCTTTTTGATGGCGCTTGGTATTCTTCTTGCTTTTGGTGCCTCAGGCTTTTGGCTAGAGGGAGCGGTTGCCGCAATTGGTGCAGGGCTCGCCCCAACCTACTTAGCGCGCTCATCGATTGGCAGAATTGATACAGATATTCTAAATCTAGGGTTTTTCTATGGCGTAATCGGGCTTAGCATATATGCCGCGCGCGCCAAAACATGGCGCAATAGTATCTTGCTCACAATCATGACAGGTCTCTGCCTGTTTGTGTATTTATGGTGGTATAATAAAGCAGAATTTGGCTGGATGATTTTCATTGGGTTTATCTGGCTATCGGCCATTGATAGCCGGTCATGGAAAAAGCCTGTTGTGCTTGGTGTCATACTGGCAACAGTCTCTGGATTGGCGCTTCAATCTCTCAGCCTGTCAGCTAGCTCAAATTACTTGATTGATTTTAAGACAATGGGCAGTTTGATATTCCCGAATACCTTTGATACCATTACCGAATTACGCGTTATCCCTTTTGATCGGATTATCAG
>WTHV01000186.1 GCA_011525265.1 Alphaproteobacteria bacterium
CTCGGAGATGTGTATAAGAGACAGGTAATATGGTTTTGTGTATCCAAAAGGCCAAAGATACGGCGCCCTGCTGCTGCTGCCTCTTGGGTAACAGCGTTAAGCGTGCCAAGTGCACGAACAGGCTGAACAAGCAAAAGCAATGCGGTAATAAAGCCAATAACATCACCAATTTGCATAGAGCCCTGCGCCACCTGATAAGACGCAAGTGCAATAACACCTGCAACAGCAACACCGCCAAGAGCTTCAAGGATAGGATCAATTTTCGCACGCCCTGCAAGTAAATTCACCAATTTGGTGAAAAGCGCTTCAAAAGCCGACGCATTGCGTTTTTTCTCAATGTCCTCAAGCTGAAAGGCCTTGACCATGCGCGCGCCGCCAATTGTCTCACCAAGCAAGCTTGTCACATCTTCCAAATGCTCTTGTAAATTACCAGAGGCTTTTCTCTGCGCTACGCCAATGCGAATAATGGGACGCATCGCAAGAGGATAAACGGCAAGCACCAAAATCGTCAGCAACCAGTCAAACCAAATCATCGTGCCAACCATCGCAATGATAGTCAGGACATCACGCACAAGATTATTGGCAAGCCGCACCAACGCCTCTCTGACAATATTCAAATCATTCATAATACGCGAGATAAAAGAGCCAGCAGGCTCAGCTGTGAGCCAGCCAAGATCAGCATCAATCAAATGGGTGATCATCTTCTTTTGAATGTCAGTTGTCACACGTAAAGCCAATTTGTTGACCGTCAGCACCTGAAGGTACATGGAAATTGCGCGTATAAATGATAAAGCAATAATGGCAAATGGCACGATATAAAGGCTTGAAAAAGCCTCATCTTGAAGGCGGTTAAACACCTCAGATATCAGCGCAGGATAAGCAGATGACGTTGCAGCCACAATCACCATTAATAATAAGGCAAAGACAATGCGCCCTTTATAATGGGCAATCCACTCAGCCCATAGGCGGGCAATAATCTGTTTTGTTTCTTGCTCAGCACCTTGGCGCATCACATCACCCTTTATTTCTTACGCTATCTCTTTTATGACATCCAGATGATGTAATGTCGAAACATAATCGAATGGCTGGCTTTGTGACAAGAACGCCCTCACCCCTGCGCCTAAAGGCTTGTATAAGGTCGATTACCATTTGCAAGCGCTAATGCAAAGCTTTATCAATCTGCAAAAGGGAAATATACTGGTATCATGGCGCGCAATTCGAAACGGCTAAAATCTTTTCTGCACTCCCCCATTGGGGCTTGGGTGATGGCATTTTTGCTGATCAGTTTGGTCAAGCTGATTTGGCTGACATGCCGTGTGCGTCATGTAAATCCGCCTGCTTTATTGCGCAAACAAACACCGCCAGAGCCAATGATTATCGCACATTGGCATGAATTTATTCCCTTTATTTTGATGTTATCACCGCCGCGGATTTCTGTTTTAAACAGCTCTCATGCTGATGCGCGCATCCTTGGCTATGCGTCACGTTTTGTTGGGGCCAAGCCAATTTGGGGCTCATCAAATCGCAATCCGCTTTCAAGCCTGCGCCAATTAAAAGCAGAGATAGATCAGGGCCGCCATGTCCTGATTACCCCTGATGGCCCACGCGGTCCGGCACGAAAGATGGCACTTGGCCCTATTGCTTTATCGCACTTAACAGACAGACCCATCTTATTATTTGCGTGTCATTCAAGCCGGTCTTGGCGCTTACGCAGTTGGGATAAAACTCAAATTCCAAAACCATTTAGCCTAGTGACAATCTATTGGAGCGCGCCTATCACAGTCGAACGTACCAAAGATAAAGACGCACAAAAACACGCCCAAACAGCACTTGAACAACAGCTTATCACCTTCAGCGAAACAGCCGATAGAGGCCCCAATGGCTAAACCTGTCTCATTACAGCTATATCGGGCAGTGATGACAGCTCTTAGCCCCTTATTGCCCCTTTATTTGGGACGACGTGCCAAGGCAGGAAAAGAAGATAGCACGCGCCTTGATGAGCGCTTCGCCCACTATCATCATGCGCCCCACTCATCAGGGGAACGCATATGGCTTCATGGTGTATCAGTTGGCGAGGTCAGTGCCGCCCTTGTGCTTGCACAAGAACTGAAACCCCATTTCCCGCAAGCCCATTTTATTATCACAACCGGCACTGTGACTGCTGCCCAAATGGTCATGAATACCAAGGGTGATTTGCCCCTAACCCATCATTATGCGCCCTTTGATGCCCCGCATATTATGAGCCGCTTTTTCACATATCATAAACCTGATTTTGGTGTGATATTTGAATCTGATTTCTGGCCTGTTATGATGACAAGCGCGCATGAGCATAACATCCCGTTATTTCTGGCCTCAACACAAATGTCATTGCAAAGTGCAGATAATTGGCAAAAAGCCCCCTCATTGGCTCAAGCCGTCTTTGCCCCTGTGCGCGCCTGTTTCACACATGATAAGATACAGGCAGACATTTTTAAACGTTTTGGCGTCTCTCACATAGAGGCTGTTGGGTCATTAAAACTACCCCGCTATGAGCCGCGTAAGACAGACTTTGCCAATGCCCTATCACAAGCGGCTAAAACACGACCCATCCTCCTTGGTGCCTCGACCCATGAGGGTGAGGAAGAACAGCTGCTAGCCTTATCAGATAATCTGACGGCCAAAGGGTGTGATCATTTGCTTATCATTGCCCCGCGCCACCCAGATAGAGCTGATAAGGTCGCAGAGATGATACCGCGTGCCAAAAGACGCTCACTGCGCCAATTGCCAGATGCCTATGATAACGCCTATCTATGTGACAGCCTGGGCGATATGCCAAGCCTGTATCAAGCAAGTGATATCATTTGGCTTGGCGCTAGTTTTTCTGGCAAAGGCGGGCATAATCCGCTTGAGGCCGCATCCTACGGCAAAATTGTGATTTGCGGGCCATCGCAATTTAAAAATCAGAATGAATATGATCAGCTGATGGCACAAGATGTATGCCATCAGATAAGCGACCCCTCATTAGGTGCCTCTTTCATCATGTCGATCCTAGCAGATAAGGATAGGCAAAAAGAGATTGCGAAAGCGGGCAAAGCCTATGCCAAACAAGCCACCAAGCGCGCGGCCAATGTGGCAGACAAAATTGCAGATATAATGAAGGGGACAAAAGAATGAAGGCGCCCCATTTCTGGTCACATAAAGGTGGCATCTCCTCTCTATTAATGGGTGCCTCATGGCTTTATCGGTTTGCGGGTTGGTGCCGCGCCCTTATAACAAAGCCCTATCATGCTGGCCTGCCTGTGATATGTGTTGGCAATATCACCTCTGGCGGTACAGGCAAGACCCCTGTCACAGCGGCACTTGCCAAGCTTGCGATAGCGCATAATCTGCGCCCTATTATCCTAACGCGCGGCTATGGCGGGACCATAACAACCCCAACCCTGATTGACCGTGACCATCATAGCGCCACTGATTGCGGGGATGAGCCCCTATTACTGGCAAAATATGCAGATGTTGTTGTGGCACGCAATCGGGCGAAAGGGGCACAATTCATCGAACAAACAGGCGCCTATGATGTGATTATTATGGATGATGGGATGCAAAACCCGCAACTTCATAAAGATAAAATCATCTGCGTTTTTGATGGGGCTATCGGCACCCAGAATAACCGCATTTTCCCCGCAGGCCCCTTGCGTGCGCCCCTATCAGATGCGGCTAGGCGTGCTGATCTTATCATGATAAATGGTGCTGATGAAACAGGGCTGACCACCTTTTTTGCGGACAAACCTCTTATACCTTTTACCCTTGATGCTGATCAGGCTGTACCACCCTTGAAGAAGGGCATGAAAGCCTATGCCTTTGCTGGCATTGGCAGGCCTCAGCGGTTTTTTGATACGCTGACCGATGCGGGCTATTACCTTGTACAGACCAAATCATTTGGTGACCACCATCCCTATAGCCAAAAAGATATCTCAGATTTGGTTGACGCGGCTAGCGCGCTATCTGCTGTGCTTATCACCACGCAAAAAGATTGGGTAAGATTGCATAAAAGCTTAAGGGATCATATTTCTTATTTGCCTGTAAGCTTGCAACTATCGCAAAAAGATAGCAGTCTATTGGCGTCTATTTTGCCATCACAAGGCCGCTAATATGTCTCATTATCATCAGCCCTTTTTAAAACGGAAAATCATCGAATTTGTGGTTTGGCCCCTTCAAGGTCTGATGGTTGCGCTGATTGTTGGGCTGATACGATTATTTCCTGTGCGCATGACCTCTGCGTTTTTTGGAAAGGTCATATCTCTGATTGGCCCACTTACCCCGCACCATAAGCGCGCACGCACGCATTTGCGTTATGCCTTTGATGATTTAACTGAAACACAAGAAGCCAAAATCCTATCAGATATGTGGGCACATTTTGGCAGGCTTGCCGGTGAATATCCTCATATTCATAATATGGGATCATCAAAATTTCTGACATTTCATGGTCTTCATCATCTTGAAAATGCCCCTGAAGGTGGCTTTGTCATTGGTGGGCATATTGGCAATTGGGAATTACACCTGATGGTCTCTGCCATGCTTAACCAGCCCTATGGTGCGATCTATCGCCCTCTTAATAATCCCTATTCAAATTGGGTGCTTGATATGCGCGCTAAGCGAGGCATGGGCGATTTTTACGCCAAGGGTCAAGATGCAGCCAGAGGGATGCTAAAGACCATCAAGAATAAGGGTATGGTCTATTTATTTACAGACCAAAAATATCGTGAAGGCGTTACAGCCCCTTTTTTAGGCCACCCTGCCGCAACGCCAATTGGCCATATTAAATTAGCCTTAAAGCGAAAAACACCTATTTTCTATATGCGCATTATCAGGCGTGAGGGATGTCACTATGATGTGACGATTTCAGAGCCGCATTATATCTATACAGATGGCAAGGTAACTGACGCACTTATCGAAAAGCACGCGCGCGAGATGAATGATGTACTGTCAGATTTTATCAGACAAACGCCGTCACAATGGTTATGGCCGCATCGTCGTTGGGGCAAAGATATCTCAAAATAGCTCTGTCTGGCTATCATCTTTTGGCTTTGCCTGTTTCTTGGGACTTTTGGTGGCTTTCGCCTCTTGCGGTGTTGCAACAGACCCGCTAGCCCCTCCTGTCCCCATGACCGCCTGCCTTGTCTCATCGGCAAATGTGATTGAAACACGCGCACCATCTGCCAGCGCGCTTGCTTGTTTGACCGCGCGGCCACTCTCATCTCTGACCAAGGCAAAACCGCGCTCTAAGACTTTGGTAAAGCTATTGGCTTCAAGCAATCTTATGGTGCTATCAAGACGCATTGATGCACGTTCTGATACCGCACTCATAAGAGGGGTCAGTTTTTCAGATGCTGTATCAAAGCGCCTTGTCATCTTGGCCAATTGGGCATGAGGCGGGCTCAGGCGGGCTGCTAGTATGTCTAATTTTTGCCGCTTATCATAGAG
>WTHV01000233.1 GCA_011525265.1 Alphaproteobacteria bacterium
CCGCCCTTTCACGGCGGCAACACGGGTTCGAATCCCGTACGGGATGCCATCGTTTGATAAAAAATTGCAGCCTTTAGGGCTGCTTTTTTTATGCGCTATTGCCTCATAAAACTTATCCTCTATAATTTAGATTATGAGTGCTGATATGACACATCGCTGTATTTTTTGCGGACAACCAGAACAGATTATTTGGGTGCATGGTCATGGGCAATGCGCGCATTGTAAGACGAATTCTTTTCCCTGTTGTGATGGGGATGAATGTATCCCTGTAAAAGCGCCCCCTGCGAAAGGGGTGGAAAAGGCTGAAAAGCCATCTTGAAACTTATCATCGCTTTGCCTATAAGCTAGGGTTAGCAAATCTATTCGCTTAACATATCGTAAGGGGCGCGGAAATGAACGAAACACTCGGTATCGCATTGGTGGTTGGTTTTCCACTTGTACTTGTTGTCTTGATTTGGGCATTTGGCAAAATATCGGTTGAGCCAAAATAAACCTATTGAAACATAATAGTTATTTTAAACGTCTGATGTTATCAGGCGTTTTTTTATGCCTATTTTTGGGCAATCGCTTTGTGAAATGCGGTGAAGGCTAATGTGGCGCATTTATGACGGTTGCGCACCTCTTGCAACGGAGTGAAGGGCCTCAAAGCCTCATCGCCGCCATTATCTGCCGGTGCGTTAAGAAAGGCTGCGAAATCATCAGATAGGCGTGATATATCAGCCACCTCGCATGAGCGTGCTTGTTGATATAACAATCCAGCACCTGCCTCGCATAGCGCACAGCCACTTACCGCAATATGAATATCGCTAATCTGATTATTTGTTATATGAAGATCAAGATGTATCTCATCACCACAGCTTGTGTTTTTAACCGTTGCGTGATGTGTTGGATGAGCTATCGTATGGCTTGTACTAACCGCTCTTGCAAGGGCTAGAATTTGTGACTGATATAGCTCATCCATCTTTTGTTATATGTGTGACTTATTGGCCAAATAGCAGGGCTGCGATTGCCAAAACGGCAATGCCATAGCCTAGATAAATTGTCCAATGTGTCGTGTTGTACACATTTTCTTCAGGCACGCCGGCTGGACGTGCTTTTTGTTCTGTTTTTGAAGCCATTGGTAACTTCCCCCTACCTGTAATGTCTTACCTTTAATTGTACCAATTTTAATCTTGTTTTTCTACTTTGAAAATGCGTCCTGCCAGTAATGATAGGAATACCGCACCAAAGGAGAACAACGCCCCCATTTTTGCCGCGTCTTGCACAGGTCCTGGCCCAAAGGCAACGGCAGAAATGAATAATGAGACTGTGAAACCAATCGCTGCGATGAAGCCAATAATAATCAGATGGTTCAAACGCATACCCTCTGGCATACCAAGCCCCAAAGGCCCAGCGGCAAGCCAGCCCATGATGAAAATACCAATTGGCTTACCAATGATAAGACCAGCAAGAACAAGCCATGTCGCATCCCCAATCGCTGAGAATGTCACACCTGCATTGGCAAATCCGAAAAGTAGTAGAATAAATTCAACTGGGACTTTCATCTTATGTTCGATGTCGTTCAGCAAATCATGTTGGTCAAGCTTCTTAGTATCAAACATCCCAAATGTGATATCAGCATGCGGGATTGTCACAACAATAGGCAATAGGCCAAGAGCCGGGTGAATGCCTGCCTGTTGGAAGCCAAACCAGCTACCACAACCAGCGATAAGATATGGCCAGAAGCCAAGCTTTTCCGCAATGGTAGTATAATGGCGATCACCGCGTGATGCATCAAGCATGCGTGGCAGACGATTTGCGAGGAAATAAACAGCAATGGCAGATGCTACAGACAAGCCAAGCCATTGTGGTGCCAAATCACCTTGAGGATAGAAAATCGCTAGGATAATCAAACCACAAGCATCATCAGCAATTGCTAATAAAAGCAAAAAGCCAACCGCCGGATGACGTGCGCCAAATACGATACGTGCAACAAGATATGAAAAGGCGATATCAGTGGCTGTTGGGATAGCCCACCCATTTGCAAGAACAGCAAATTTACCAAGCAAGAAAGCACCAGCAAGATAAATACCAATAGGGCCAAGCATACCACCCGCTGTTGCAATAAGCGGTGTCAGTGCTTTTCGACCTCTAAGAGAGCCATTTTTTAGGATAACCGCTTCCCAGACTTCCTTACCAGCCATCGCAAAGAATAATGCCATCAAGACATCATTAATCAGATAATGCAGTGTCAGCGTTCTATGACCATCATGAAGATGACCAACAGGGCTATGTTCTATAAGAACCATATCCACAAGGTGGTGATAGCTGTCATAGTCAACATTTGCCCAGATAAGAGCGCTAACAGCGCCTATAATCAGCAAAAGTGAATATTCTTGAACGAAATTCCAAACTTTATATGACCTTGCCATTTGGCGTATTTCCCCTAAGTCGATTACGTTGCGTGACCAGACGCGGTCACGCCATTATGCTTTTATATAGGTAATTGGGTTTTACAAGCAACAGATGAGCAGTGGAAAAAACATATTTTTCGGCAGTGATATTTTTCGAAATTCACTCTATGGGGACAATCACCCTTTGAATATTGCGCGCGTTTGGCCTGCTATCGATATCTGCCGCGCAGAGGGCTGGCTTGATGAAGAGACATATCACGAGATAAAACCTGCCTCAGAGGCTGTGTTAGCGCAGTTTCACGATGAGGCGTATGTTGCCGCGCTATCCTATGCACAACGACACCAAACATTGCCAGAAGCGCTTAAAGATCAATTTCATATTGGCAGGGCCAGTAACCCTATCTTCAAAGAAGTCTATGAGCGGCCAGCGACAGCCGCTAATGCGTCACTGATCGGCGCAAAATGGTTAATCGAAGGGCGTGCTGATACTGTCTATAATCCGTCTGGTGGCACGCATCATGGCAGAAAAAACAAAGCAAATGGCTTTTGTTTTGTGAATGACCCTGCCATTGCCCTTGATGTATTAGCAGATGAGGGGCAGGGCACCATTACCTATATTGATATTGACGCTCATCATTGTGATGGGGTGCAAGATTGGCATAGTGATAATCCACAAATTCAAATTATCTCTATTCATCAGTCAGATTTATGGCCACGCACAGGCAGCCAAGATGATAAAGGCGGGGGGAATGCGCATAATTTTACCTTGCCGCCAGAATCAGGGGATACAGCTTTAAAAGCGCTCATGACGGATATCATAATACCGCTTATCACAGCGCATAAGCCATCCTATTTGGTTCTGCAAGCAGGCGCAGATGGTCATAGGCATGATCCGCAATCAAAATTGGCCTATAGTTTACAGGGTTATTGGCAGGTTATTGAGATGATTTTAGCCATAGATTGCCCAAAGCTTGTCCTAGGTGGGGGCGGTTATAACCCGTATATTACGGCAAAGGCATGGGCAGGCATTTGGCCATTAATCACAAAACAGCTATCCTCAGAGGCACTTGCCAATTTACCTTTATCACAGGCTTCATCTCATCTGTTAAAACAGCTATCATGGCATCACCGCCTTGGGCGCAACCCACCTGATACGTGGTTTTCCCATTTTGGCGATAAGGGTTAAGCATAAAGGATAGCTATGAGGCAGAGATTCTCGTTCATAAAGGCCATAATCCTATCTTTGTGTCTTGTCTTTGCGGCGTCATCTTATGGTATGGCACAACAAAAGACATCAGAGCATGGGTTCGCCCTTGGGGTATTAAAATTACAAACGCAAAGTAATGATAAGCTCTCACTGGTGGTTGAGCTTGCGACCACCACAGCAGAGCGTGGCAAGGGCTTAATGCATCGTTCAGCCCTTACTGATAGCGATGGGATGCTATTTCTTTGGCCAGATAAGGCTGTGCGGCAATTTTGGATGAAAAATACACCGCTTTCGCTTGATATTCTATTCTTTGATTCGGACGGTATCCTTGTGCATGAGGCTTTGAGGCAAACACCATTTTCGACCGATCTCATATCTTCTTTATTGCCAGTACAATATGTTCTGGAACTTCCCGCAGGGCGTGCAACAAGTCTTGGTATAGAAATTGGGACGCAAATAACAAAAGTGCCGCATCGCTAAAGCATAATTTTAAAAAAACTTTCAAAAACCTTCGAAAAAGGCGTTTTTTGCACTTGCAAATCTCATCTCATTAGGTGTAAACAAGCCACAGTCGGAGTGTAGCGCAGCCTGGTAGCGCATCTGGTTTGGGACCAGAGGGCCGGGAGTTCGAATCTCTCCACTCCGACCATTTTCCTGATAATTTTGATTGATTTTTGTGACATCTATTGATGTAGTCGGCGCGCATTCTTAACCTTTTGCGCTATGTCGCTATTTGCAATAGTGACCAAAGATTGGTGCCAAATCATTGGCTCTTTTAACGGCCTTGCTATAATTTTTAAAATTTTCTTCTGCTCTATGGCGATTGATATCGTCAATATCTGATTGAAGCATCTCTTCTAGATGCAAACAAAGGTGCGGTTTTTTTTCATTCATAGCGTCTTGATCACTAGCCTGTGCCTCTGGATGGGCAAAGGCATAGCTGACAGATAAAAGAAGCGAGCCACAGATGCCAGCAGTCCAAAGCGCTTTGCGTAATACTCTAGCGCGTTGTCGTCTGGTTGGTGTCACTCTCGCTATACCATTTGTTAAATGTGGGAAATGCACTTCCATATTTGGTCCCCTATGGTCTTTTTGATTCATACGAGATACATCCCTTATTTGTTTAATTTTTAGCGATTTTGATCTCAAAGGCTGTATTGAAAATCATCTATGTTCCTATTTTGTTCTAAACCATAAGCATCTGCATCGTCAAATAAAAGAAGACAGATTGGCAGGCAGGCAGAATTGGCGCTGACCGCACCCCTCCTGTTTCAAGAAAGGTGTTTACACGCAAAATCAAGGGGTGTAATACAGTGGCAGTTTCAATGATGATGGCTTATCGATAAGCCTTATAATGACAGGATGAGTGATGAAAGCGCGTATTTACCAACCTGCGAAGACATCTATGCAGTCTGGCCGCTCAAAGACAAAGAGATGGGTGCTAGAGCATCCGCGCTCTTCTGCGGTAAAGCCTGATAATCTTATGGGCTGGCAATCATCATCTGATACACAGCGACAAGTGCGTATATATTTTGCGACCAAAGAAGAGGCCATTGCCTTTGCAGATGCAAAAAATATCGCTTTTGAAGTTCGTGAACCAAAGGTGCGTAACTTGCGCCTTAAGACTTATGCAGATAATTTTGCATATGACAGGAAAGGCGCTTGGACACATTAAGCGCCCAAAAATGCACGTGATAATAAATGCATGTGATAATAATGGCTCCGTAGCTCAACTGGATAGAGCAGCTGACTTCTAATCAGCAGGTTGGG
>WTHV01000051.1 GCA_011525265.1 Alphaproteobacteria bacterium
GGCGGGGCTTTGCCTTCATGAATATCCATAAAAGCTTGTTGGCCAACGCTCAAAGGCCTTACATCTGACCAGCCATCAGCCGAAATATGACCTGCTTCTAGCAAAGAGACCGCTTCGGCAAAATCACTTTTACTATAACAATAGCTGCCCTTGAATGTGACCTCTTGCAATGTCACATACCTTGTATCAAAGCCTGCCTCATTATCTTGAAGACCAATATGTAAGATCATACCCCCCGGAGAGACAAGCTCACAGCTTGCTTGGCGGGTACGCCCTGTGCCAACCGCATCAAAGACAAGCGGGACAGAATGCGCATCAGGGGCTGTTGCAATCGGGTTATAGCTATTTACCCCAACAACCTTATCAAGCATCTTGCGGCGCATATCATTCACTTCAGCGATATGGATGTCCTCATAACCCAAATGCTTTGCTAGCAAGCCTGCGAGCAATCCGATAGCACCACCACCCAAAATGACCATCCTATCAGACCGGCTTGCTTGATAATCATCTGTCATGAGGCGCATCGCATGAACAACACAGGCCAAGGGCTCAGCCAAAGCAGCATTGGTCAATGAGATAGAAGAGGAAAGAGCTGTGATATTATCACTTCTGATAGAAACATATTGCGCAAAGCCGCCTGGCAAGCGCATACCGATCATCTCTCTTTGTCCACAAAGATGTGTCGCACCAGACTGGCACGCAGTACAATTCCCGCAATTCAGAAGCGGATTAACGGCAACAAGCTGACCAGCCAATGGGCCATCAAGCGCTTTACCAACCACCTCATGACCAAGCACTAAAGGTGGCACGCGCCGTGAATCATGACCATGCCATGCATGCATATCAGAGCCACAAATACCGCATAAGGAGACATCAATCAGCGTCTGACCATCTTGTGCATCGGGCTTTGCATAATCTGTGAACTCACAGCGCATAACATCTGAATAGACAAGGGCATCCATATTGATATCTCTTTAAGGCTAGTCGTGATTAGGCAAGATTTTCGCCCGGGAAATATTTGCGCAAACGAATATCAGCAGCACGGGCATGACCTTCCATACCTTCAAGGCGCGAAATACGCGCAGCAGCCGCACCAACCTCACGATTAGCTTCTTGTGTCATACGCTGTGTTGTCACCACTTTCATATATTTATGAACTGACAGGCCGCCTGTGTAATGGGCCGCACCTTTCGTTGGCAAAATATGGTTTGTACCAGAGCATTTATCGCCATAGCTGACGGTTGTCTCTTCACCAACAAATAATGAGCCATAATTTTTTAGACGGTCTGTGAACCATGCATCATTCTTTGTATGAACTTCCAAATGTTCTGCGGCATACTCATCAGAGACGACAGCCATTTCTTCATCTGTATCGCAAAGAATAATTTCACCATAATCACGCCATGCAGCTGTCGCAGCTGAGCGTGCAGGCTCTGGCAAAGTCTCAATATGACTATCAATGCGGTCTGTGACAGCATCTGCAAGCGCTTGTGATGTGGTAAAGAGCCACGCTGGTGAATCAGGTCCATGCTCTGCTTGAGAGACCAAATCCTCAGCGACAATGGCAGGGTCAGCACTCTCATCAGCGATAATCGCAATCTCTGTTGGGC
Source organism: Alphaproteobacteria bacterium (assembly GCA_011525265.1). Taxonomy (GTDB): domain Bacteria; phylum Pseudomonadota; class Alphaproteobacteria; order Puniceispirillales; family Puniceispirillaceae; genus UBA685. Next base: position 1,611 of record WTHV01000051.1, read on the forward strand.
CAGCAAACATATCAATGCCAACACGGCCATAAAGTGTGCGCTTTGCTTCAGCCACAAAACGGTTACCAGGGCCAACAAGAATACGGGCCTTCTTACCTGTGAATAGGCCGAACGCCATTGAGGCAATACCTTGCACACCGCCCAAAGACAAAATCTGGTCAGCACCACAAAGATTCATCGCATATAAAATCGCAGGGTTTGGCCCTTCATCGCCATGAGGGGCTGTACAAGCGACGATATTTTCAACGCCCGCAACCTTCGCCGTCGCAATTGACATGATCGCAGATGCGACATGCGCATAACGACCACCTGGGACATAACAACCTGCTGTCTCAATCGGAATAAGCTTCTGACCTGCCCATAGGCCAGGCGATAATTCTGTTTCAAATTCTTTGATAGAATCACGCTGTGCCTCAGCAAAACGAACCACACGCTCTTTGGCAAACGCAATATCAGCCTTTAGCTGATCAGAGACCTTTGTACCTGCTTCTTCGATTTGCTCTTTCGTAACAAGTGCTGGCCCTGTATAGCCATCTAGCTTTACCCCATATTCAAGGGCAGCAGCCTCGCCGCCCTCTTCAATTTTGGCCAACATTTCACGCACAATCGCTTGTGTTTCATCTGTACCAGTCTGAGGTGTTTTAGACGCTTTTTTAAGGTAGGTTACAGTCATAATTTAAGACCCATAAATGTAAGTTGGTAACCACAGTGCAATCTGTGGGAATGTGAAAATCAGGATAAGACCGATTAGCTGAATGACCATGAATTGCATCATGCCATAATAGATGTCTTTGAGATCCCACTCAGGGACAACACCTTTTAAGAAATAGGCGGACAAGGCCACAGGCGGCGATAACCATGCCGTCTGCAAGTTCACTGCCACCAAAATACCAAACCATGTCAAATTCACATCTAGCTTGACCAAAACAGGAATCAAGATAGGCACAATAATCAGCACAATAGGTACCCACTCAAGTGGCCAGCCTAACAGGAAGATAAGTGCCATAATGATTACCAAGACCATCGTTGGCGACAGATCCCACGCAAGCAAGAAATCGGTTAACATTGTTGGTGTGCCAAGGCGCGAGAACACGGCACCAAAGAAGTTTGAAGCGGCAACAAGGAACAAGATCAATACTGAAATTTCCAATGTCTTGATCAAAGCTTCATAGAATTTGGCCAATGTTAAACGACGATAAGCAATCGTCAATACAAGCGCACCAAAGGCACCACAGCCGGCCCCTTCAGTTGGGGTTGCCCAACCAAATAGGATTGAACCCAAAGCAAATGCCACCAAAGCGGATGGTGGGACAAGCCCCATGAAAAACTCATGCCATAGGTCAGAGAAGAAGAAGCCCGCTGGCTTTGCTTCTTTCACCCAACGCGCACCAGCATACATGATACCAGCCCAGCCCAATGGGATCAGGATAGAGGAGAATGGGAAATAACCAGCCAATGAACCAGAAAGCCCCATCACAATAAAGGTAAAGAACAAGATGATTGAAGAGATAACAAGCACGGCTTCAAGCCAATAGGCCTTTGACGTCACGGGCTGTTCTTCAACTGGTAATGTTGGCCCCAATGACGGGTTCATCCAACAGCGGATCAGCGCATAGCCAGCATACATCGCTGCTAGCATAATGCCCGGAATAATCGCAGCCGAGAACAAATCTGTCACAGGCACTTCTAGCACCGGGCCCATCACAACAAGCATGATAGATGGCGGGATCAAAATACCCAATGTACCACCTGCTGTAATTGTCCCAGCGGCCAAACGGACATCATAACCAGACCGGTTCATTGTCTTAGCGGCCATAATGCCCAAAATTGTCACTGACGCCCCAACAATACCTGTTGCCGCGGCAAAGATAGTCGAGACAAAAAGCACTGCCAAATAAAGCGCGCCTCTTGTGCGTGATAGCATCAATTGCACAGAGGTGAACAAGCGTTCCATCAGACCTGCTTGTTCCATCATAATGCCCATAAAGACAAATAATGGCACAGCCGCAAGCGTTTGCTCTAGCATCACATTGTTAAATTGCAATGTCTGAAGATAGAAGACCAAATCACCACCAAAACCCCAAGCACCAAAAACAAAGCCAAGGAAGATAAGAGTGAAAGAGATGGGGAAGCCAACGAAAATCGCCAGCAACATCACCCCAATCATAACCACACCGATCATCTCATTTGACAGGCCGCCAAAGCCTTTGAGGCTGGCATCCATACCTTCGCCAAAGACCATCTCAAAATTAAAGACATCAGGCGTTAGGCTGTTTGAGAAAATCGCCAAAAGCGCGACCACATAGACAGGAAGCAGACGCATTGTCCATGTCTGTAACGCCCCTTTGCCAAGCTGATGATAGGCACGAAGGAACTCAGCAATACCTTGGATTAACAATAGAAGCACACCGATTGGCATTGCGGTACGCGCGGGCGCTAATGGTGCCATCAAGGCTGTATCCATAGAGCGTTCCCACGTCATCCATGCTTTAACAGTGTAATCCATTGAGACCCAAAAGAAGAACAGCATCGCCGGAAAATAAAACAGCAAATATAATGCCCCATCGACAAGTGCTTGTGTCTTTGGAGACCAATTGCGATAGAGGAAATCAGCGCGGATATGAACCCCGCGCATCAACGCATAACCAGCGCCAAGCATAAACATCGCACCAGAGAACATACGGCTTGTATCATAGGCCCAATCTGTTGGAGCAATGAAGACTTTGCGCGCAACAACCTCAATAATCATTGCGGCAATAACAGGCACCAGCATCAAACAAGTTAGCTTACCAACCCAGTTATTTAAGATGTCAATATTACCAACGATAAAGCGCATAAAAGGGTGCATATCTTCAGGTGTGTCACCTGGTTGACCTGCACGACGCTCGGCAATCAGCTCATCAGAAATGTCTAATTCCATGCCATCTTCATTTTGTGCCATTTTAGTGTCCCCCACTATTTTGCGCTATCTTTTGCGATAATGCTCTGTCGTTTTTGACAATGTTTTTTTATAAATGTTTTAAAAAGAACAAGGTGGGCCCTGCCGTATTATCAGCACGGCCCACCTTTTTAAAATGATTACTTCACGCTATCTGCGAAAGCTTTACCAAGTGCGGCATTAGAGGCTTGTGAGCCTGCCCAGAATGGTACAGCAACTGCTGCGAAGTCTTTTTGTGACTGCCATACTTCAGCAAAGAAAGCGTTTTCAGCTGCGTTCTTTTCCAAAGATGCCTTCGCTGCGTTCATATAAGCAGGGAAGTAGTCAGCAGGTGTATCATGCAAGATAACGCCATGGTTCTCTGTTAGATCCTTAAGAGCCTTACCATTTTCATAGATACGGTTTGACATTGACTTTGAAAGTGATGCGTTTGCAGCAACTTCAAATGCCTTCTTCTGGTGATCTGTCAATGAGTTGTACACATCTTTGTTCAAGTACAAGTCAGCATTCACAACAACCTGGTGTAGACCTTGTAGGTAGTAGTGCTTAAGCACTTTCTGGAAACCAAATACTGAGTCAGGCTTCGGGCAGCACCATTCAGCTGCGTCGATTGTGCCTTTTTCAAGAGCTGGCAGAATATCACCACCGCCCATAGCAACAGAAGCAACACCAATGTCTTTATATGTCTGACCTGGGATGCCTGGAGGTGTACGGAAACGATATTTACGGAAATCTTCCATTGATTCAATCGGCTCTTTAAACCAACCAAGAGCTTCTGGGCCCACTGGCTGTAGCATAAAGCCTT
>WTHV01000002.1 GCA_011525265.1 Alphaproteobacteria bacterium
GGGACAATGGCATCTTGCGGCACAAGAAGTGATGCGGCGGCTTCTCTTATCGGCACTTGAATATCAATGCGTGCGCCATCAGCCGATGAGGCGCGTGGTAATTCCCCATCAATGGTAAAGCGCACAGGGCGCGTGGCTGTGCGTCTGTCTTCTTGTGGAAGGGCTGTGCGGAATGTCAACGCAATCTCATTACCCTGCCCGTCTTGTGCTTCAACAGACGGTGCCGCGCGCAAGTAAGGCAGGTAAGCTGATGGCACTTCTGCTTCGACTTCAAATCCGCGAAAGCCTTGGATACGGGCAATCACATCACCTTGGCGCGCAAAACCTGTTTGATAGGCTGGCAAAGATAGGATAATCCCATTTTCTGGTGCCTTATAGGTGGCTTCACCAATTTGCTTAGCAATCTGAGAAATTTGCAATGTCAGGCGCGTAATAGTGCGCTCAGTCTCTGCCAATGACGCTTTAAGCCTATCAGCTGATTGTTGACGCACAATCACTTGCTGAGCCGCATTTAACTCTGCCGATTGTGCTGTTTCTGCTGCTTCAATTGATAAGGCCTTTTTTTCAACAAGCTGGCGCGCACGCTCTGCTTTTTGTTTTACCAGCACAAGCTGACTTTCAGCCACCTCTAGTAATCGCTTTTCATAAGACAAGTTTGTAGAGATTTGCGCCAATTGCGCTTTGGCATCATCGAGCTGTAATGACAATAAATCTTGTTGGACGCTCAAATCATCATAATTTTGAGATGCGATCTTTGTGCCTTTTCGCACAAATGCGCCAATTTGAAGAGGCTCAACAACAATTTCGTCACCTCTTAGCGCAGAAAGTACAAAGGCTGATGGCGCAACAACCGCCCCTGGGGTCGTGGTTGTGTCAGAGACAACCTCTTCTTCAACATAAGCGGTTGAGACCGCAACGCCCTTTGCCCTTTGTGCCATCGCCGATAATGGCGTAATAGCAATGCTGCCAATCAAAGCCGCGGTGCAAAATAAGTTCAAAAAGTTTCGCATCATCTCTACTCTTTACACTGGAAATTCAACCGTGCGGTGAAACACCCTATTAGTATTTGATACGAAAAACTGCTCTCTCAGTTTTGTTTTGTCACAAAAAAGGAGCGATTTGACTCCTTTTTTGTGTCATTATTTGATTATTTTTTGGGATATAGCGCATCAAGCCTATCGCGATATACCTCTTTCAACACATGGCGTTTTGCCTTTAGCGTTGGGGTCATTTGACCATTCTCTGTGCTAAATGGCTCATCAGCCAAGATAAAGCGTCTTACCTTTTCGATTTGAGACAGGCGTGAATTGGCTCTATCAACGGCATTTTGAACAGCCGCGTTCAAGCCCTTTTTATCCTTGGCGAATTGTGCTGTTAATTCTGCCGATGGCACCAAAAGCCCCACAAGCCAAGGACGTTTATCACCATCAACCATGGCTTGTTCAATTTCAGGCTCAATTGATAGCATTGCCTCAACTCTGCTTGGTGCGATATTATCACCACCAGAATTTACGATGATATCTTTCTTACGCCCTGTAATGGAAATATAGCCATCATCTGCAATTTCTGCGATGTCACCTGTATAGAGCCAACCATCTTTCACGGTATTTGCTGTTGCGGCCTCATCACCCCAATAGCCCTTCATCACACAAGCGCCTCTTGCCAATAGCTCACCATCTTCGGCAATCTTGACTTCAACACCGGCAACAGCAGGGCCAACTGTATCAATACGAATCTTACCAGGGCGATTAGCAGAAATAAGGGGGCTTGCTTCTGTTTGCCCATAGCCTTGCAGAATATTAATGCCAAGACCAAGGAAGAAGAACCCAATATCAGGGTTAAGAGCCGCACCGCCAGAGACAAAGAATTTTAACTCACCACCAAGACGCGCACGCACCTTACCGCGCACAAGCTTATCAAGAATTTTATCTTGCACCGCCTCACCAAGTGAGAGCTTTTCGCCTTTTGCACGCTTGGCCCCTAAATCAGCGGCCTTAAAGAACAGCTTTTCACTGAGGCCGCCTTTGGCTTTTACGCCTCTTGTGATGCGGTCATGCAATACTTCATAAAGACGTGGGACGGCTGTCATTAATGTCGGCTGTACTTCTGTCAAATTAAGCGCAATTTGATCAGGGCTTTCACAATACCACACCTCTGATCCCATCTGGAATGGCAAATGCATACCAGCTGTATGCTCATAAGAATGAGATAGCGGCAGAAGTGATAAAAAGCGTGCATTTGTCTTTGCGTCGCCCTCATCAAGCAATTCTGCAGCCGCATCAACATTTGATTGAATAGATTTATGTGTCAGCATTACTGCTTTTGGCCTGCCACCTGTCCCAGATGTATAGATAAAACAGCAGGTATCATCAGCCTTTTGCGCCGCGATACGCTCATTTAGGTCAGCGCAAGGGGCAGTTGTGGCTAATGCCTCATCAAAGAAAGTGACTTTTGTTGATTTATCGCCTTTGATTGACGCATCATTCTGGAAAATCACCATATCTTTAATTGCGGTATTCTTCTTTGCCGCTAGCAAAAGACGTGCCGCCATCATACCACCAGAGGCAAAGATAAAGCGTGCGCCAGAATGTTCTAGAATATAGCGATGATCATCTTCTGTGTTGGTTGTATAAGCAGGCACAACAATGGCACCGATAGACATGACAGCCAAATCGCAAATCGCCCATTCTGCGCGATTTTCAGAACAAATAACAACCCTGTCACCAGCCACAATGCCCTTTTCAAGCAAAAGTGCTGAAACCCGTGTCACCTTATCAGCAACCGAATCCCAATCTTGGCCGACCCATTCACCATCCTTTTTATCAAATAAAAATGGTTTAGAGCCAAAACGCGCGACACTCTCAAAAAATGAACGTGGCAGATTGGCATCATCCCAATTCAAATCACTCAACCCCATAATACTCTCCTAAAAAATACGCCTTACCATCTTCTGGCATATATCTGCTGACCTCATAACAGCTTTTTATAAGTTTGACCCTCTTACCATCTGATGTAAACGGGCTTTTGATGATTGTGTTACATCACGGAATGTTTCATCCGAAAAACTGATATGAGCGATAGTTGCTGTGGGAAAATGCATTAAGTCGGGCGCAATTTCATCTGCCACAAGCCTGTTTAGCACAATCGATAGAGCAGGATTATGCCCAATCAAAAGCAGAGATTTCGCCTCTGACCTTGTGATAATATCCCACAAATAACTGGCAGACGCATTATAAAGCCCCTCATCAATTACATGACTATCACATTCAAGGCCTGTTTGTTTCAACACATCATATGTTTGCACTGTCCGAAGCGCTGATGAGCAGATGACATGGTCAGGCTGTTCTAATGATGAGGTGAATAAGGCTCCTAATTTTGCGGTATGCTCACGCCCCTCAGGCGCCAATTCACGCTCTTTGTCAGTAGAAGCAATAGCCATCGCTTTCGCGTGTCGGACAAGGTATAGACTGAGCATGAAAAACCCATAAAAGATAAATATTTTTGCGCTAACACATAGCCACATTTCACCTCACCCTGTCAAATAGACGGGCAAGCTATTTGACATAAATTCACGAGCTTTTATAACAAGAGAATAATCCACCATATAAAGCGATATGAGATGTCCCTCTTTTCCTCCTATGCCATTCCTAACAACTTCCTTGAGATGGTCGGCAATACGCCGTTAATCCGCCTGAATGCTGTATCTGACGCCACAGGCTGTGAGATTTATGGCAAGGCCGAATTTGCTAACCCTGGTGGCTCTGTCAAAGATAGAGCGGCAAAAGGTATTATTGAAGCTGCTGAAGCCTCTGGCGCCCTTACAGCAGGCGGTATTATTGTGGAAGGCACCGCTGGCAATACAGGCATTTCCCTTACATTAGCAGGCAATTCGCGCGGCTATAAATCAGTTATCGTCATGCCTGAGACACAAAGCCAAGAAAAAAAGGATGCGTTGCGTCTATGCGGGGCTGATCTTCGTCTTGTACCTGCTGTTCCTTATCGTGACCCTAATAATTATGTCCGCTATTCAGAACGCCTCGCAAATGAATTGCGCGCAGAATTAGGCGGCGGCGTTATTTGGGCCAACCAATTTGACAATACGGCTAACAGAGATGGCCATATCGCCGGCACAGGCCCTGAAGTTTGGGCCCAAACAGATGGCACTATTGATGGGTTTATTTGCGCTGTTGGCTCTGGCGGCACTTTGGGCGGACTCTCGGCCTATTTGAAAGCCCAAAATACAAATGTGCAAATCGGTCTGGCAGACCCACATGGCTCTGCCCTATTTAACCATTATACACATGGCGAATTAAAAGCAGAAGGCGGCTCTATCTCTGAGGGTATTGGCCAAGGTCGGATTACGGGCAATTTAGAAGATGTGATCATTGACCGTGCATACCGTATTTCTGATGAAGATGCGCTGCCACTTATCTATGATTTGATGCAACATGAAGGGCTTTATCTTGGCGGCTCATCTGCCATTAATATCGCTGGTGCTGTTGCAATGGCAAAGGATATGGGCCCCGGCCATAAGATTGTGACCATTTTGTGCGATTCTGGACAACGCTACCAATCAAAGGTTTGGAATCCTGACTTTTTGCGAAGCAAGAACCTGCCTGTTCCATCTTGGTTAGGGTAATGATATGACACATCTTATTTCGATTGATGATTTTCGCGCCATTCAAAATGATGATGACATCTTGATATTTGACGCAACATTTGTGTTGCCGTCGATGAATCGTAATGCGCCTGTGGAATTCACACAGATTCATATTCCAAAAGCACAATTTTTCGATATTGATAAGGTGGCTGACCAGTCTAGTGATTTACCACACATGATACCAGCTAGAGAGGCGTTTCAGGATATGATGCGCGCGCTTGGGGTGTGCAATCATCATAAAATCATACTCTATGATAACTCCCCCTTCTTATCGGCCGCGAGAGCATGGTGGCTGTTTCGTCTATTTGGCAAGCAAGATGTCTTTGTGCTTGATGGCGGCCTGCCCGCTTATGTCTCTTCAGGGGGCGAGACGACGCATGGGGAAGCAAAGGCACGCCCACTAGGTGATTTCACCTGTGCCACGCCGCTTGCAACAGTCATGTTGTTTGATACGTTATTGGCCCATGTGACCAATAAAGATGATATCCAGATTGTTGATGCGCGCCCACAAGGGCGTTTTGATGGCAGCGTGGCTGAACCACGTGCCGGCCTTCGCTCTGGTCATATGCCAGGGGCGCTGAATGTGCCAGTCACGGAGCTGATTGATAAAACATCAGGCAAAATGCGTGATTTGGACAGTTTGAAAGCCGTATTTGAAGAGGCTGGTTTTGA
>WTHV01000154.1 GCA_011525265.1 Alphaproteobacteria bacterium
AAGCTGTTATGTCATCTGTCTCTAAGATAGGGCGAATTGCCTGTGCTGGCCAGTAGAAAGGCAGACATATTGACCTTGCATCATCTTATGTGATGTCTGATAAATTAAAGATGAGTTCACAAAGGCTGTAAGGGCAGGTTCCGCATGAATGCCGCACATGATTATATTATTATTGGATCTGGTTCAGCCGGTTCGACCATCGCCTACCGCCTTGGTGAAGTGCCAGATCATAAGGTTCTTGTACTAGAATTTGGCGGCACAGATATGGGGCCATTTATTCAAATGCCTGCTGCGCTATCCTATCCGATGAATATGAAACAATATGATTGGGGCTATAAGGCAGAGGCAGAAGATAGCCTTGATGGGCGCGCTTTGGTATGCCCAAGGGGCAAGGTCATTGGCGGCTCATCCTCGATTAATGGCATGATTTATGTCCGTGGCAATGTTGGCGATTATGACCATTGGCAAGAGACAGGGGCGACTGGCTGGTCATATGCAGATGTGCTACCTTATTTCAGGCGCATGGAAACATCACATGGGGGCGAGGCGCCATGGCGCGGGACTGATGGCCCGCTTCATATCACAAGAGGCCCGCGCGATAATCCGCTTCATGATGCCTTTGTAAATGCGTCTGTCGAGGCTGGCTATCATGCGACAGATGATTATAATGGCCATCGCCAAGAGGGAATGGGCCCTGCTGATATGACAGTCTATAAGGGGCGTAGATGGTCTGCGGCAAATGCCTATTTGCGCCCTGCTATTGCACGCGGGAATGTTGAGCTGCGCACAGCTGTGATGGTTGATCAGCTGTTATTTAAGGGCAAAAAATGTATCGGTGTACGCTATCAAAAAGGTGGCAAAATTGTTGAGGTATTTGCAAAAAAGGCTGTGATATTATCTGCTGGCGCGATTGGCAGCCCTGCAATTTTGCAACGCTCTGGCATTGGCCCAAAAGAGGTTTTAAAGCAAGCAGGTGTAAAGGTGCGAGCCGATAGGCAAGGGGTGGGGCGCAATTTGCAAGATCACTTAGAGGTGTATTTTCAAATTGCCTGCAAACAGCCTATTACCCTTTACAAGCATTTGAATGTTTTTGCGAAAGCATGGATTGGGTTTAAGTGGCTCTTCTTCAAAAAGGGTCTCGGTGCGTCTAATCAATTTGAAAGTCTTGGCTTTATTCGCTCAGATAAAAATATCTCCTATCCTGATATTCAATATCATTTCCTACCCGTTGCTATTCGTTATGATGGCAAGGCGCCGGCTGAAGGTCATGGGTTCCAATTGCATGTCGGGCCTATGCGTTCGAAATCGCGTGGCCATGTTCATATTAAAGATACCCACCCTGCAACAGCACCTGAGATAAAGTTCAATTATCTTTCTCATAAAGATGATATGCCAGAATTTCGCAAAGCCTTGCGCCTGACAAGAGAGATATTATCGCAAGCCTCTTTTGATCCCTATAGAGGGCATGAGATTCAGCCAGGTGATGATAAGGTCTCTGATGAGGCGCTTGATGCCTTTATTCGCGAACATGCAGAATCAGCCTATCATCCTTGTGGTACGTGCAAGATGGGCGATGCTGCTGATCCGATGGCAGTTGTATCACCTGATACAAAAGTCATTGGGTTTGATAATTTGTTCTGTGCTGATAGTTCTATTTTCCCACGCATTACCAATGGCAATCTTAATGCGCCATCCATTATGACAGGGGAAAAAGCCTCTGATCATATCCTTGGCAAAGCGCCTTTGCCAAAGGCTAATGATGTCCCTTTCATTCATCCCAATTGGCAAAAGGCGCAAAGATAAAGCTGATGTCATCTCTTACAACCATAGAGGCTGTGCTATCCGATAGGGGGTCAAAATACGCTGTTAGTGGCGGTGAGGCGATGAATAAGGCAGAGGCAGATAGGCTGTTAAAAGAGCTGAAAAAGACAAAGAAATTTGCCAAAGCCACGCATAATACATGGGCGCTACTATCATCAACAGATGGGCCACTTAAAAATGATGATGGCGAATCTGGTGCAGGTATGGTGATTTTACGGATGCTAGAACGTGAAGCGCTTTATGACCATATCGTGATTGTCACAAGATGGTTTGGCGGCACCAAATTAGGCGGCGACCGGTTTCGGCGTGTGCAAGATTGTGTGCGTGCTTATCTTGATGCCACTACTTAGCAGCATCACCTTTCCAGACGCCTTGCTCTTCAAGACTTTCCTTGATTTCACGCGGGATATAATTTTCATCATGTTTGGCAAGAACCGTATCAGCGATAAGAATAGTATTGGACATGCGCCCCTCTGCTACAATGCCTTGTCCCTCACGGAATAAATCAGGCAATGCCCCATCATAGTTGACCACAAGGCTGGCTGTCTCATCTGTGATGGTAAAGCGCGTTACGGTGCCTGCAATTGAGACACTGTCATCTGCTACAAGCCCGCCAACACGCAAGCGCTTTGCTTCCATATGGGAAGGTGTCATTTGCGAAGGGGTGACAAAGAAAACGATATTATCGCGCAAGGCAAAAGAGGCCAACATAGCCGCACCACCAAGCATGGCACCTGCGATGATAACAAGCCATAATCGTTTTGCTTTAGGTGTCATGGGTCGAACTCTTATGCTTTGATAACGTGGTTATGTACTATCATAGTGATAAGACCAATTGCTAGAGGCAAGATTGCCGCATGAAAAAGATTGACGCCTTATCCGATAGATCACAGGGTTTTTCCCTAAGAAGAGCGGATAATTAATGTGGTAGCCCATAAGCGGGGGGAAATGATGCCAGAATTTTCAGATAAGGTTGTTGTGATAACAGGCGCAGCAGGCGGTATTGGCTTGGCTTTGACAAAAGCGTTTGAAAAGCTTGGCGCGATTGTGGTCTCTATCGATAGGGAGGGGACAAAAGCAGGCGGTGCGGTGCAACTCTATGGTGATTTATCAGATCCTGATTTTGCTGCAAATGTGCCACATAAGGTGATTGAACATAACGGCCGGATTGATGTGCTTGTCAATAATGCGGGCATTATTCACAGAGGCCCTGTTACCGATAGTGATGATGAGGCATTGCGCGCCTCTCTTGCGGTGAATGTCGAAGCCCCCTTTCGTCTGTGCCGATCTGCGATACCTTTGATGGCTGAGGCAGGCGGGGGTGCGATTGTGAATGTCGCATCTTGTTGGGGCAGGAGACCCGGCCCAAATCATGCCCTTTATTGTATGACCAAGGCTGCGCTTGCCTCTCTGACGGAATGCATGGGCATGGATCATGCGCACCAGAATATTCGTGTGAATGGCGTCTGTCCCAATGAGGTGAATACGCCTATGTTACGCACAGGATTTGAGATGCGCGGCATGAACCCTGATACAGCCATAGCTGAGTTAAATAAAACAGTGCCTCTTGGCCGCATTGCTGAGCCAGATGATATTGCAGATGTGGTTGTCTTTCTGGCCTCTGATAAAGCGCGCTATATTTGTGGTGAGCTGATTGAAGTCAATGGTGCCAAGGTTGTATCATGAGCTATTTTGATGGGAAAATATGCCTTGTAACAGGCGCCAGCAGAGGCATAGGCCACGCAATTGCAACAAAGCTAAAAGAGCGCGGGGCAACAGTTCTGTGCGCACAAAGGCAACAAGTTGAGGGGTTTCAATCCTACCTTTGTGATTTGTGCGACACACAGGCCATTGACGGGCTTGTTGAGAGACTCATCGCAGATTATGGGCGTCTTGATGTGTTGGTCAATAATGCGGGCATGATGAAGGAAGCACCGCTTGAGGCTATGAGTCTTAGCCTATGGCAAGAGACCATCGCGTTAAACTTAACGACCCCCTTTTGGTTAATGGCCAAATCACTACCCCACCTTGCAAAGACCAAAGGGGCAATTGTGAATATTGGTTCAATTGAAGGGCTTGGGGCAAACCCAAATCATAGCGCTTATGTGGCGTCTAAAGGCGGGCTTCATGCGCTGACAAAAGCGGCGGCGGTTGATGCTGGCGCGCATGGCGTGCGGGTCAATGCTGTGGCGCCGGGATGGATAAATACAGCCCTAAATGAAGCTTTTATTGATGCCATGCCAGACCCAGACGCCTTTCGCAGAGATATCGGAAACATTCACCCTGTTGGCCATACAGGCACACCACAGGATGTGGCGTCTATGGTCGCCTTTTTGGCAAGTGATGAGGCACAATTTATCACAGGGCAGGTGATGGTTGTTGATGGCGGACGGCTCGTGCAATTACCATTGCCGTAAGATGATGCATTAGTGGCTTAGGATTAAAATTGCTGCTGTGATAATGATGAGCTGGCATAGTAAATAGCCTGCATCAATCAAAAATAGACGCGTTGTCCCGCCTTTGAAAATAGTATTGGTGTAAATGCCAATCGTCACAGAGGCCGCAAGAATTAAAATGCCTTCAATCTTATAGGCGGCAAGCAATAATAGCGCCATCGTCGAAAAAAATAGGGCATCTAGCAAAGATGCCACCATCCCCTTGCCCATATCTTTTTGAAAGTCTTCTGGCATTTTGCGATGCGGCTGTTCTGCCGCCCAAATCGTGCCAAAAACTTTTGGATTATACCAAATCATACCAAAAGCAAAGGATAATAAAGCAGCTGTAATAAGCGCAACCATATTGGTTGTTATCAGCATGATCATAATAACTTCCCCCGAATAATTATGAAATTCTTTCAAAATCGTAAGCATGTTTCATAAAAATTGGCAAGAGCTTGCGATCAGGCCGCAGTGATTTTAAGGTATAACAAGCAGATTAGGTGAGGGAGCGATTATGGAAAAAAGCGCAACAAGATTCCAATGGCAAGGTGGTGTCACCACGCAGATGGTCGAAAGCTATCACCGAGACGGCTATTTGTTGGTCGAAAATTTTGCGAGCCAATCAGAATGTGAAGCCTTGATGGCACAAACAAAAGCGCTTGTCGAAGCGTTCGATGCTGAAGAGCATAAGGTTGTGTTCTCAGCGGCAGGACAATCACACGCTGCCACTGATTATTTCATGAATTCTGCAAGCAATATCTCCTTCTTTTTGGAAAGTGGCGCTGTTGATGACGAGGGTAATCTTGTGAAAGATAAAGCTGTGGCGGTGAATAAAATTGGCCATGCTTTGCACGATTTAGACCCTGTTTTTGAGTCGTTTTCCCATCAGAAAAAAATGGCTGATATGGCGCACGCCATTGGCTTTGCTGAGCCGCAATTACTGCAATCAATGGTGATATGTAAACAGCCCCATATTGGCGGCGAGGTGACAAGCCATCAGGATTCTACCTTCCTTTATACAGAGCCACAAAGCTGTGTGGGATTCTGGCTTGCACTAGAG
>WTHV01000159.1 GCA_011525265.1 Alphaproteobacteria bacterium
GTGGGGCAGCGGTTCTTGCGCTTGCCTCGCAAATGCCTGAGCTATCGGGGGTTGCTGTCATAGGTGCGCCGGCTGTGGCGGCTCATGTGTTGCATTTATTTGATGGCAAGCAAGATGAGATCGCAGAAAAAGGCTGTGCTGAGGTTAAAATTGGGGGCAGGCCATTTACGATTGATGCCAGTTTTGTGCAAGATTTGCAAAACCGCACAAGCCTGTCTCATATTGCAGAAGTAAAAACTGACTTGTTGATCTTGCACGCCCCGCAAGATGCGATAGTCGGGATTGAGAATGCGGCTGAAATTTTTATGGCGGCAAAACATCCTAAAAGTTTTGTCTCTCTTGATAAGGCAGATCATTTGATTACGAAGCGCGGCGATGATTTCGGCGTGGGCAAGCCGTCTTATTGAGGCACAAGCTGTCTTGCCAAAGGCAGCTGAGGGAGAGGTTGTGGTCTCTTCTTCGCCTGATGGTATTTTCGCCCATAATATTGCTGCTGGTGCGCATCTCTTGCGCGCAGATGAGCCTGTTGATATTCCAGGCGGCCATGATTCAGGCCCTGCCCCTTATGATTTTCTGCTTTCAGGCTTAGGCGCTTGTACCGCCATGACTTTGCGTATCTATGCGGCACGCAAAAACTGGCCACTTGATGATGTAAGCGTCACATTGCGCCATGAAAAGCGCCATAATCAGGATAGTGATAACAGCGATAATCCCTCAGCGAAATTAGATTATATAGAACGTGATATAAGCCTATCAGGCGCGCTTGATGAGGCACAGATTGCGCGGTTGCTTGAAATTGCTGATAAATGCCCTGTTCATAAATCACTTGAGGCAGGGGTTGTGGTTCATACAGCCTATAAGCCAGCGATAGCCGATTAGTTTTTTAAAGGCGACAAGAAAAGGCGTATTTTGTGCAACAAATAGCCGATTTCCCTGTCTAGGCTTAAAACAGGTTAAAGCGGGCATGTCCCGTTTGCGTTTTTAAGGAGATGTGCCATGGATGATATGACAAATTCAAACAACCTCATTGTTGGGTCTAACCGCAAGATTGATCCCACAAGGCGCGCGCATCTCAAAGCAGATATGACACCTGATGATAATAATCGTGTCGAGATCGGTCCCACTGGTCTTGCCTTTGCCGAATGGGCGGAAGCCGGCCTTACCGCACCAAATATGCCAGAATTGCGGGAATATCGTTTATCACGCTTGCAAGAACAAATTCGTAAAGCAGATTGTGCAGGCCTCTTATTATTTGACCCGTTAAATATTCGCTATGCCACTGACACAACCAATATGCAGCTTTGGACAACGCATAATGCGGCTAGAGCGTGTTTTGTACCGCCAGAGGGCAAGGTGATTTTATGGGATTTCCATAATTGCGAGCATTTATCAGCCCATCTGCCATTGGTGGGTGAGTTACGTGGCGGGGCGTCTTTTTTCTATTTTGAAACAGGCGATCAGACAGAGCTTCATGCCAAACATTTTGCGGCTGAAATTGTCGATATCATGCATCATTATGCCCCAGGCAATAAGCGTATTGCGATTGATAAGATTGAAAATGCTGGCTATGCCGCGTTGCTTACCCATAATGTGACTATCCTAGATGGGCAAGCCCTCACCGAATTAGGGCGCTCCATTAAGAATGAGAACGAGTTAAATGCCATGCGCTGTGCTATCCATGCTTGCGAGATGGCTGTGCAAGAAATGCGCCAAGTGGTGCGTCCGGGTGTCACTGAAAATGATGTTTGGGCAGCGCTTCATGCTGGCAATATCAGACGCGGCGGTGAATGGATTGAAACACGGATCATGTCATCTGGCCCGCGTACAAACCCATGGTTCCAAGAATGTGGCCCTCGTATTATGGAAGAAGGCGATTTGTTGGCCTTTGATACAGACCTCATTTCAACCTATGGCTATTGTTGTGATATTTCGCGCACATGGCTTGTTGGTGATGTGAAACCGACTGAGACACAAAAGACGCTTTATCGCGATGCTTATGAGCATGTCATGACCAATATATCTCTGATTAAGCCTGGCATGACATTTGCTGAGGTCACAAAACAAGCGCATCGTCTGCCAGAACAATATCGTGCCTTGCGTTATGGTGTGTTGGCACATGGTATTGGCCTTTGTGATGAATACCCCTCTATCCGCTATCCAGAAGATGTGGAAGAGCATGGCTATGGCGGCACAGTCGAGGTCGGTATGACTTTATGTGTTGAGGCCTATACAGGCGAGGTTGGCGGCAAAGAAGGCGTCAAGCTTGAGGAGCAGGTTGTCATCACTGATGAGGGCTGTGTGCCGCTATCATCTGCGCCTTATGAGGATGATTTCTTAAATTAACGCGCCGTGGGCGATAATAATGCGAGGGTTGCAGATTATTTCTGCACCACTGCGATATGTGGCAGATTACGTCCTTGTTGGGCGTAATCAATGCCATAGCCAATGACAAATTCATCAGGAATATCAAAGCCAGTCCAATCAATTGGCACGTCAACTTCGCGGCGTGATGGCTTGTTCAGTAATGTGCATATTGATAGCGATTTAGGCATTCTTGTTTTTAAGATTTTGATGACTTGGCTCAACGTGTGGCCTGTATCAATGATATCTTCGACAATCAATACATCTCTATCTTTAATATCTGTTTCGAGATCTTGAATAATCCGCACTTGGCGCGATGATACCATGGCATTGCCATAGGATGAGACTGTCATGAAATCAACTTCGACTGGCAAATCTAGGTGGCGCACTAAGTCAGCGATAAAGACAAATGAGCCGCGCAAAAGACCAACAACCACAAGCTGTTTTGTATCGGCATAATGGGTTGAGATCTCATGAGATAGTGCATTAATGCGGGCTGTAATTTCTGCCTCAGATATCAAGATTTCAATCTGTTCACCTGATGATAATACAGCCATGACCATTTCACCTTATAAGTTTTCACCATAATCATGGGCTAGCCTTTTGGTCAGCCCCTCATTCTTGTAGCATTTCATCACTTCACTGGACAGTGATTTATTTCGGCAAATTTTGGATAAGCGCGTTTGATTTCAGCTCTGCCCTTGGCCTGTGCGCAAAATCGTTCTAGGTTTCTAGAGCATGAAGTAAAACCCCCTCAACTTAGGAGAGTGGAAAATGGCAAAGATTGCCTTTTTAGGGATGGGCGTCATGGGCGCTCCTATGGCAGGACATTTGGCACAAGCAGGCCATGAGGTGACCGTCTTTAATCGGACAGCTGAAAAAGCCCAAAATTGGGTAAAAACTTATGGCGGTCATTCTGCTTTAACACCTGCAGAGGCGGCAAAAGGCGCAGAATTTGTCTTTGCCTGTGTCGGTAATGATGATGATATTAAAGCAGTTGCCTTGGGCGAGGATGGGGCGTTTTCAACGCTCGAGAAAGGGGCCATTTTTATTGATAATACAACAGCATCGGCTGATGTCGCACGCCAGCTTTATGAAGAGGCGAAGGCACGCGGTATTGGTTTTTTAGACGCACCTGTTTCAGGCGGGCAAGCTGGTGCTGAAAATGGCAAATTGACTGTGATGGTTGGCGGTGATGATGCTGATTTTGAAAAAGCAGAACCATTAATGAAATGCTATGGCGCTAAAGTGACATTAATGGGCGGGCCAGGTTCTGGCCAATTAACAAAAATGGTTAATCAAATTTGTATCGCTGGCCTTGTACAAGGTTTGTCAGAAGCGTTGAATTTTGGCCAAAAGGCTGATCTTGATATGGCGCAGGTATTGATGTTATCTCTGGTGGTGCGGCGCAAAGCTGGCAGATGGTCAATCGCGGCAATACCATGGTCGAAGGTGCGTTTGATTTTGGTTTTGCGCTTGATTGGATGCGCAAAGATTTGGCTATTTGTTTTGCCGAGGCACAGCGTAATGGCGCCCCATTGCCAGTCACTGAGATAGTCTCAGGTTATTATGATAGCTTGTCAGAAAAAGGCTATGGCCGCAATGATACCTCAGCCCTGATACGACTTTTAAAGGATTAGGCGTAAATCAATTTGAGATGATAAAAAAGGCTCTTGCATAGACTATCATGCAAGAGCCTTTTTTTAAGTGAGTACCGTGCGGCAGGTGTTTAAATGCCGCCTACGACCATCAGTTTCATTTCCAAGAATTCCTCCACACCATGGACAGAGCCTTCTCTGCCAAGGCCAGAGGCTTTAACACCGCCAAATGGGCCAACTTCAGATGAATAAGCACCTGTATTGGCAATGACCATGCCATATTCCAAGGCTTCGCCAACGCGGAAAATACGACCCACATCTTTGGTGAAGTAATAAGCGGCTAGGCCAAAGATGGTATCATTGGCAGATTTGATAACCTCTTCCTCTGTTTCAAATTTAAATAGCGCGGCAACAGGGCCGAATGTTTCTTCTGAATAAAGCTGCATATCAGATGTGGCACCTGTGATAACGGTTGGCTCAAAGAATGTGCCGCCTAAGTCATGCGGCTTGCCACCTGTAAGGATTGTGCCACCTTTGGCTGTGGCATCACTGACATGGGCTTGGACTTTATCAAAGCCTTGCTGGTCAATGATTGGCCCTTGAACAATGCCTTCATCAAAGCCATCACCGACTTTCATATCTGCCACTTTAGCAGCAAGTGCGGCTGCGAATTTATCATAAATGCCAGCCTGCACAAAGACGCGGTTGGCGCAGACACAAGTCTGGCCAGCATTACGATATTTTGACGCAAGCGTTCCTTCAATCGCCTCATCAATGTCCGCATCATCAAAGATGATTAGCGGCGCATTGCCCCCTAATTCAAGCGAGATTTTTTTGATTGTTTCAGCTGATTGGCGCATCAAAATACGGCCCACTTCTGTTGAGCCTGTAAAGGTGATTTTACGCACGCGATCATCATCACACATTACCCCGCCAAGGGCTGGGGCATCCATGCCTGGGATAATATTGATGATGCCGGCTGGCACACCTGCTCTATGGGCAAGTTCTGCAAGGGCAAGGGCAGATAGCGGTGTTTGTTCTGCTGGCTTCAACACACACGCACAACCAACGGCAATACCAGGTGCGACTTTTCGTGTGATCATCGCATTTGGAAAATTCCACGGTGTCACGGCGGCAAAGACGCCAACAGGCTGACGTAATGTCAGGAATTTTTTATCAGCAAAAGGGCTTTCAAGCACTTCGCCTTGAACTCTTTTTGCCTGTTCGGCGAACCACTCAATAAAGCTTGATCCATAGGCAATCTCGCCTTTGGCTTCTGCAAGTGGCTTGCCCATTTCAGCTGTCAGGATGATAGCCAAATCATCAGCATTTTCCATGCAGAGATCATACCATATAC
>WTHV01000138.1 GCA_011525265.1 Alphaproteobacteria bacterium
TCTGTGGTTGAGCTAGAGAATTTTGGTGTGCCATTTTCACGCACAGAAGAAGGCAATATCTATCAGCGTCCATTTGGTGGTCATACGCTTGATTATGGTAAATCAATGGCGCGTCGTGCTTGTGCCGCGGCTGATAGAACAGGTCATGCGATTTTGCATACGCTCTATCAGCAATGTCTACGTCATAGCGCAGAGTTCTTTGTCGAATATTATGCGATTGACCTTATCATGGATGATGATGGCAGTTGCCGTGGTATCTTGGCCCTTTCAATGGAAGATGGCTCTATTCACCGTTTCCTAGGCCAGCGTACGGTGCTTGCCACTGGTGGTTATGGGCGTGTCTATTTCTCATGTACATCAGCGCATACTTGCACAGGCGATGGCAATGCGATGGCACTTCGTGCGGGCTTGCCGCTCCAAGATATGGAATTTGTGCAATTCCACCCAACAGGCGTTTATGGTGCGGGTGTGCTGATTACCGAAGGCGCTAGAGGTGAAGGTGGTTACCTGACGAATTCAGAAGGCGAGCGTTTTATGGAACGCTATGCGCCAACGGCCAAAGATTTGGCAAGCCGCGATGTTGTCAGCCGCGCTATGACAATGGAAATTAATGAAGGCCGCGGTGTTGGCCCCAATAAAGACCATATCATGTTGCATCTAGAGCATATCGCACCAGAAACATTGCATGAGCGCCTGCCAGGCATTACTGAGACAGCGAAGATTTTCTGTGGTGTTGATGTCACAAGAGAGCCTATCCCTGTATTGCCAACCGTGCATTATAATATGGGCGGCATTCCAACCAATTATCATGGTGAAGTTTTATCACCAACAGCTGATGATCCAAACCGTGTGGCACAAGGCCTGATGGCGATTGGTGAGGCAGCATGTGTGTCTGTTCATGGTGCAAACCGCCTTGGCACAAACTCGCTGCTTGATATTGTGGTGTTTGGCCGTGCGGCCGCTCATCGTGCAGCAGATGTGCTAACACCAGGGGCATCTCATGCGCCTTTGACATCAGCTTCAACAGATAAGATTCTAGATCGCTTCGATAGAGCGCGCCATGCCAAGGGTAAGACCTCGGTTGGTGAATTACGCCTTGATATGCAAAAGGCAATGCAGAAATATGCCGCCGTCTTCCGCTCTGGTGACAGCCTTACTGAAGGCGTGAAAGAGATGGATGAGATTGCGGCACAAATGTCTGATATTGGCATTCAAGACCGGTCTCTTGTATGGAATACTGATTTGGTTGAATCTCTTGAGCTTGAAAATCTGATGAGCCAGGCTTTGGTGACAATTCGTTCAGCAGATCAGCGCAAAGAATCACGTGGCGCCCATGCCCATGAAGATTTCCCAGATAGAGATGATGAGAATTGGATGAAGCATACCGTCATGTGGCTTGATGAGAAAAATAACTCAAAGCTTGATTACCGTGATGTGACAATGACCACATTGACCAATGAAGTTGAACCAGTCCCGCCTGTGGCGCGAGTCTACTAATTTTGGCATTAGCTGTTTTAAGGACAAAGTGATATGGCACAATTTACCCTGCCGAAAAATTCAAAGCCGATAAAAGGCGAATTTTATCCAGCCGCTGATGGTGCGACCAATACAAAGAATTTTCAGCTTTATCGCTGGTCACCTGATGATGATGAAAATCCGCGTATCGACACTTATGAGGTTGACCTTGATAGCTGTGGGCCAATGGTGCTCGATGCGCTTATCAAAATCAAAAATGAAATTGATAGCACAGTCACATTCCGCCGCTCTTGCCGTGAGGGGATTTGCGGGTCTTGTTCCATGAATATTGATGGCCAAAATACGCTTGCATGCTTGAAATCAATTGATGATATCAAAGGTGATGCGGCGATTTATCCCTTGCCTCATATGCCAGTTGTCAAAGATTTGGTGCCAGACCTTAGCCATGCCTATGCGCAATTGACCTCGATTGAGCCATGGTTGAAATCAGAAACACCAGCACCAGAGGGCGGCGAGCGTAAGCAGTCACCTGAAGAGCGTGCAGAGATTGACGGGCTATGGGAATGTGTCTTGTGTTTTAGCTGTACAACATCTTGTCCGTCCTATTGGTGGAATGGTGATAGGTATCTTGGCCCCGCTGTGTTGCTTCAGGCCTATCGCTGGATTGCCGATAGCCGTGATGATCACACAGGCGAGCGTCTTGATGCCCTTGAAGATCCGTTCCGTCTTTATCGCTGTCATACCATTATGAATTGTGCGCAAACGTGCCCGAAAGGTCTGAACCCTGGCAAGGCGATTGGCGAAATCAAAAAATTGATGGTCGAACGTCAAGGCTAGCGCTTTGAGCGGGGCCGGACATCACACCCCATTTGCACGCTATCAGGCGTTGCTAGATGAGGGTGTCTTGCAAAAAGATGATGGTCAAAGCCAGATAATGGCGGCACTTGACCATCTGTATTCGGACGTGCTGTCTCATCAGGGCGCCTCTCCTTCCTTATGGCAAAAGCTCACAAACGCATCTAAATCACCTGCACCGAAAGGCTTGTATATTTACGGCGGTGTGGGGCGCGGTAAATCGCGTTTGATGGATATGTTTTATGACTGCTTGCCGCGCGGCATGGGCTTGCGGGTGCATTTCCATGATTTCATGGTAATGGCACATGATGCCATGAATGCGGCACGTAAAAACAGCGCTGATGATCCGATAATGACCGGCGCACAAGCGCTTTTATCTGGCAATAACACAACAGGCCAAGCACCATCTGTGTTATGTTTTGATGAGATGGAAGTCAGAGATATTGCTGATGCGATGATTGTCAAACGTCTGTTTGATGCGCTGTTCGATCAAAATATCACGATTGTGGCAACCTCTAACCGTCATCCTGATTCGCTCTATAAGGGCGGGTTGCATCGTGATAGGTTCTTGCCATTTATTGCCAAAATCAAAGCCCAATGCGACATTATTGAAATAGCTGATGGCAATGATTGGCGCGCCCGCCTTTTGGGCACAAATCCTCGCTGGTACAGTCCTGCAAATGATGAAACAGATCGCAAAATAAGAGATCTTTTTGAGATGGTCACAGCGGATAAAGGTGCTGCTGCTGACTATGAATGTGTGATTGTCAAAGTTGCAGGGCGAGATATCGCCTTTGATAAGGTCGCCCATAATATTGCTTTTGTCTCGTTTGAGCAGCTTTGTGCGGTGCCTTTAGCGGCGCGTGATTATGTGGCAATCGCAGATAGGCTGACAGGCCTTTTTATTACCGATATTCCGCAGCTTGGCAATGATGAGCAAAATGAAGCACGCCGCTTTATGTGGCTGATAGATGCGCTCTATGATAGGGGGCGTTTTGTTGTCGCAAGCGCGCAAGCTGATATGGCTTCTCTTTATTCTGGTGATGCTTGGGCGTTTGAATTTGATAGAACATTATCTCGTCTGCAAGAGATGACACGCCAGTCTTATGAGGGGGATGAAGGGCATTAAATGCCAGTATAGTTTCATATGTATTTAGCCAAATTTTCTTGTTAATTGCCCAAAAATTGTCTATAAAACGCTCATTCTTGTCGTCAAAAATCCAATTTGAGGCGATTCCACAAGAAAAACACTAATTCTATATCATAAAGCTCGGGGTGGGAGATATCATGGCACGTAATAAAATTGCATTGATTGGGTCTGGCAATATTGGCGGTACTTTGGCGCTATTGGCAGGCTTGAAAGAAATGGGTGATGTCGTGTTATTCGATATCGCTGAAGGCATTCCACAAGGCAAAGCTCTTGATATTGCACAAGCAAGCCCTATCGAAGGCTTTAATGCGGCTGTATCTGGTGCGAATGATTACAGCGCCCTTGCTGATAGTGATGTTGTGATTGTGACAGCTGGTGTGGCGCGCAAGCCTGGCATGAGCCGTGATGATTTGATTGGCATTAACACATCAGTGATGAAGCAAGTTGGCGCAGGCATCAAAGAAAATTGCCCGAATGCTTTTGTTATCTGTATTACAAACCCGCTTGATGCGATGGTTGGTGTTTTGCAGCGTGCTGCTGGGCTGCCAACAAATAAAATCGTTGGTATGGCAGGGGTTCTTGATTCAGCGCGTTTCCGCTATTTCTTGGCTGAAGAATTCAATGTGTCTGTTGAAGATGTCACAGCCTTTGTCTTAGGCGGTCATGGTGATAGCATGGTGCCCCTAACACGTTATTCAACAGTCGCTGGTATTCCTGTCCCAGATTTGATTGCTATGGGCTGGTCTACTGAAGAAAAAATTGCTGAAATCGTACAGCGCACCAGAGATGGTGGTGCAGAGATTGTTGGCCTGCTAAAGACTGGCTCTGCTTTTTATGCGCCTGCCTCATCAGCGATTGAGATGGCAGAATCATATCTGAAAGACAAAAAGCGTGTGTTGCCATGTGCGGCCTATGTTGATGGCGCTTATGGTCTTGATGGTATGTATGTTGGTGTGCCAGTCGTCCTTGGCAGCGACGGGGTGGAACGTGTTGTTGAAATTGCATTGAATGAAGAAGAACAAGCCATGTTCAATCATTCTGTTGAAGCAGTGAAAACATTAAATGAAATTACTGAACGGGCTGAATAGCCCGTTTTTTCATGGCAAGCCTAGCTTGTTTTTTCGAGACGCTTTTTCGTCTTATCAAAGTAGATAATTGAGGTTTTAAATGAATATTCATGAGCATCAGGCAAAAGCATTGCTAGCCGGTTACGGTGTGAATGTCGCAAGAGGCCAAGCGGCTTTTAGCGTTGATGAAGCAGTTCAAGCTGCGGAAAAATTGGGTGGACCTGTATATGTGGTCAAGGCCCAAATTCATGCAGGCGGCAGAGGTAAAGCTGGTGGTGTCAGTGTTGTAAAAACATTAGATGAGGTGCGCTCAGAAGCAGAGCGTATGCTAGGGTCTGTTCTTGTTACACATCAAACAGGCCCACAAGGCAAAGAGGTTCAGCGTCTTTATATCGAAGATGGGTGTGATATTGCCCGTGAATTATATCTCTCATTGCTTGTTGATAGAGCCTCTTCTCAAGTCACTGTTATTGCCTCTACTGAAGGTGGGATGGATATTGAGGAAGTTGCTGCAAGCACACCTGAAAAAATCCTCACCCTATCTATTGATCCTGCCACAGGCATGATGCCGCATCATGTGCGCCGCATTTGCTCAGAGCTTGGTCTAGCGGGAGATACTGCGAAAAAAGCAACCACATTTTTGCGCGGCATTTTCAGAGCTTTCTGTGAAAAAGACGCAGCTATGATTGAAATTAACCCGCTTGTTGTAACAGGCGAAGGTGATTTGATGGCGCTTGATGCGAAAATTGGCTTTGATG
>WTHV01000272.1 GCA_011525265.1 Alphaproteobacteria bacterium
CATTATCTCAACATTTTATAAGGAAAATGACAGGGGCTAGTCAACCATTAAATAGAATTTTTGAAAAGAATTCTAAATTTTTTCTTTCTGAATATGTCTCATTCATCAAATAATTTGTTATAAAATTATTTCGAAAGAAGGTGAATTGCCTCTTCGCATAGCGCCGTGATTGCATTTGTGCCTCTGCGATTGCCGCGTCTTTATCCATAGAACCGCTCAGGTAATTGGCAATTTGTGGCACGCCAACAGCCTTCATGATAGGCAATTTAGGATCAAGATTGCGTGCGATTAATGCCGCCACCTCATCTAGCGCCCCTGCATCCCACATAAGGTCAAAACGCTGATTGATACGCTGATAGAGATGTTCACGCTCTGGTGCGATGAAAAAATTAAACGCCCTGCCTGAAAGCGCGCCTTTTGGGGCATCGTTCTGCCATTCACTAAGCGGGCGACCTGTATGGCGGTAGACCTCAAGCGCGCGGGTGATACGTTGACTATCGCCTGCAGTAAGGCGCACTGCAATAGAGGGATCACACAGCGCAAGCTGGCCTAGCATCCATGCCCCACCCTTCTCTTGATGTTCAGCAATAACCGCATGATGGATTGCCTCTGGCACAGCAGGTATTTCAGACATCCCATGTTGCGCAGCATTTAGATATAAGGCTGTACCACCGCAAAGAATAGGCAATTTACCCCTCGCACGCACCGCTGCCACCTCGTCTGTGACGAGCGAAAGCCACTTGCCCACCGAACAGGCCTCTGCCCCATCAAGCACATTATAAAGGCAATGGGGGGCTTGCCCGCGCTCATCTTCATCAGGGCAGGCCGTGACGATGGCCAAATCACGATAGATTTGCATGGAATCCGCATTAATGACGACACCATCAAAGGCTTGTGCTAAATCAATGGCCAAAGCTGATTTCCCACTCGCAGTTGGGCCAGCAACCATGATATAGTCTGTGTCACGTGAAAATTGTTCCATAACCCTTTGACTTAAATTAAGAGACCTTTCCATGCAAGCTTTCCTGCATTTTTCCTCATCTCTTGCAGATGCGCAAACGCTGAATTTTATGCAAGAATGTGCGGCACGTTATGGGCAAGAAAGCCTAACATTTCTCTCACGCTCACAAATACTTGGCAGTGCAAGCCTTGCTGAGATAAGCGCTCCTTGTGATTTGGAGAGCCTGCGCGCAGAAGGGGCAAGCTATGGCGTTGATATAAATCTTCTGCCAAACGCACCCCACAAGCGCCAATTAATGCTTTGTGATATGGACAGCACCATTATCACCAGTGAATCTCTTGATGATTTATCGAAAATGGCAGGCATTGGAGATGAGGTTGCCGCCATCACAGCACGCGCTATGGCAGGTGAGCTTGATTTTCGTGAGGCCTTATCTCTGCGCCTTGCGATGTTAAAGGGGGAGCGCGTCTCATTATTAGACGCGCTGATTGCCGAGACAACGGCCTTTGATGGTGCAGGTGAGTTGGTTGGCACGATGCGCGCCCATGATGCCACCTGCCTATTGGTCAGTGGCGGCTTTACCTTCCTAACGTCTAATATTGCAGAGCGGTTTGGCTTTACGGATCATTTTGCCAATAAGCTTGCGATTGAAGATGGTCTTATCGCCGGCTATGCGCATGAGCCAATTCTTGATTCTTCTGCAAAGTTACGCATCCTAAAGGACTATTGCGCGCAATTAGGCATAGGCGCAGATGCGGTGCTTGCCATGGGTGATGGGGCAAATGATATCCCCATGCTAGATGCAGCTGGTCTTGGGATTGCATGGCAAGCAAAGCCACTTGTCAAAGAGCGTATCGCCATTCAATTATCGCATAGCACATTATGTGGCGCGCTATTCCTGCAAGGATTTACCGAACAAGATATTGTCTAAGAGGGCGTACTGCCCATAAAAAAAGAGGGGCCAGCCCCTCTTTTCTCATTTTTCGATGTAATCATTTGCGCCTATTCATCCTTTACGGCAAAGGCGATTTGGATAAAGCGGTTTTGCCCGTCACGATTAATCAGCATTAACACACCAGAGCGCTCTGCCTCTCTTGCATCATCAATGCCTTTGACAAGTTGATCGATGCTTGAAATACGGCTTTGTCCAAAGCGGACAATCACATCTCCTGCCTGAAGACCTTTCTCAGCAGCAGGCGAGCCAGCAATCACTTCGGTAACCACCACAGCCTCTTCACTATCATCAAGGCCATATTCACCAGCTAACTCAGCATCAAGCTGTTCAGCGCTAAAGCCCAAATCGCCAAAAGAGGTCGTTTGTGTCTGTGGCTCTCCACTGAGCAAGCCGCCATTTTCTGCTTGCTCTAGCTCGCCAAGCGTGACTTGAAGCGTGATCATCTTACCGTTACGCACAACTTCAACATCAACCTGCTTATCGACATCTGTTTCAGCTACAATTCGTGGCAAGTCACGCATACGGTCGATTTTCTTACCATCAAAGCTGATGATGACATCACCGGCTTCAATCTTGCCTAAATCAGCTGGACCGCCTGCAGTAACATTCGAGACAAGCGCACCTGCGGCTTCTTCAAGACCAAGGCTTTCTGCAATATCTTCTGTCACCTCTTGGATAAATACGCCAAGCCAACCGCGACGTGTTCTCCCATATTCAATCAGCTGATCAATCACCTGTGAGGCAAGGTTAGAGGAAATCGCAAAGCCAATACCAACAGACCCGCCTGTTTGCGAGAAGATAGCGGTATTAATACCAATTACAGCCCCATCCATATCAAATAAGGGGCCGCCAGAATTGCCTCTGTTAATAGAGGCATCTGTCTGAATAAAGTCATCATAAGGCCCAGAGCCAATATCACGGCCTCTTGCAGAGACGATGCCAGCGGTTACTGTGCCGCCAAGGCCAAAGGGATTACCAATCGCAAGAACCCAATCGCCAACGCGAAGCGTGTCTGAATCACCCAAAGATACCGCGGTGATATCCGCGCCTTTTGGATCAAATTTTAAAACAGCAATATCTGTTTTCGCATCACGGCCAATCACCTCTGCCTCATAGCTATCTTCATTTGAGAGGAAGATCGTGATTTGGTCAGCATTTTCGATCACATGGTTATTTGTGACCACAATGCCTTTTTCATCAATGATGAAGCCAGACCCCAATGATTGCGCGCGTCTTGTTTGACCACGCTCGCCAAATTCTTTGAAAAATTCTTCAAAAGGTGACCCTGGGGGGAATTGCGGGACATCTTGGCCTGTGCCTCTGCTTACCACAGTGCTTGTTGAGATATTCACAACTGCCGGCGATAGGCGTTCTGCCAGATCAGCAAAGCTGTCAGGTCGTGCCATAGCATGGCTGATGCTCACCGCCATGATGAGACCGGCAATGGCTGCACCCATCATCGCACGCATCATAACACCTATCATAGAAGAGGACGCGCTGTTATTAAGAGAGTGATTTTGTTTTTGGCTCATACGTGCTGTCATCAGCATCGGTAAACTCCTTAAAGCAATTTCATCTGTATCAAAAAAAAAAGACCGCATGGGGCAATCTAGGACACCCATATGATGTGTAATTTTTTGACACAGTTTCAACCATAGGCCGCCCTTTTGTGCTTTTAAGGGCAAAAAAACGGCAGGATCTAGGCAAGACCCTGCCGATGGTTATTTTCAGTTAGCCTAGCAAGTGCTATTGGCCGCCATTTTGATCCTTAAAAAAGCGGAAGAAGCTGCTATTTGGAGAGAGCACCATAGAGGTTGGCGCTTCACCCAAAGATTTTGAATAGGCTTCCATCGAGCGATAGAATGAGAAAAACTCTGTATCTCTGCCAAAGCTTTCGGCATAGATGCTAATGGCTTGGCCATCACCGCTACCACGAAGCTCCTGTGCTGTTTTTGCCGCTTCAGCCAAGATAACCGTTCTTGTCTTTTCTGCATCTGCTCTAATCTTCTGTGCCTCTTCCTCACCAGTGGCGCGGAATTCTTTGGCTTCTCTGACACGTTCTGATTTCATTCTGTTAAAAATGTTCTGAGATGTTGTCTCAGGGTAATCAGCACGGCGTAAGCGTACATCGATGATCTCAATGCCAAGAGATGTCACAGAGCTTTCGACCTCATCACGAATTGAGCTGTTAATATCTTCGCGCTCACCGGTTAGGATTGAGCCCAATGTTTCACCACCAAGGACACGACGCACAGATGAATCAATGATTGATTCAAGACGGGCTGTCGCACCTTGCTCGTTGCGCACTGTTTGGAAGAACAACAGCGGATCCATGATGCGATAACGCGCATAAGCGTCAATCACAACACGCTTTTGGTCAGCCAAGATAACCTCTTCTGCATCTTGCGGAATAAGGCTCAAAACGCGCTTTTCATAATAAAGCACATCTTGAATGAATGGCAGTTTAAATGCCAGACCTGGCTCTTGGATTGTCCGTTTTGGCTCACCAAATTGCAGCACAAGGGCTTGTTGTGTTTGGTTTACCGTAAAGACGGCTGACAGCACACTTAATAGAAGCGCTGCACCGATTAGGAGTGAGAAATTACGTGCGATTTTCATTTTACTGTTCCCCTCCTTTACCACGTTTTAGCTCTTGCAGTGGCAGATATGGTACCACCCCGCCATTTTCATCATCAATGATGATCTTCTCAATATTTGAGTAAACACCTTCGATTGTCTCAATATAGATGCGCTCTTTTGTGACCTCAGGGTTGACCTTATAAGCCTCATAGACTTGGTCAAAACGAGAGGCATCACCTTGCGCTCTTGAAACGACTTCTTTTGAATAAGCTTCTGCTTCAGCAACCAATTTAGCCGCCTCACCACGCGCACGCGGCACGATATCATTTCTAAACGCTTCAGCTTCGTTCTTCAGCCTGTCTCTATCCTGACGCGCACGTTGCACATCATTAAAGGCATCAATGACGTCTGCTGGCGGGTCAACAGCCAAAAGCTGAACTTCTCTGACCTTGACGCCTGCTTTATATTCATCAAGCAAATCTTGCAGTTTCTGACGCACAGACACCTGCACATTCTGACGACCTTCTGTTAGCACTGTCTGAATGGCTGTTTGGCCGATAATTTCACGCATAACGGCTTCTGCTGCGACTTTGATTGTCTCATCTGGATCTGCCAGATTGAACAAATAGGCGCCCGCATCAGCGATACGCCAAAAGACGACGAAATCAATATCAACAATATTCTCATCGCCCGTAATCATCTGACTTTCATCAGCGATATCACGGCGTGATGTTGAACGACCTGCTAGGTCACGGAAACCAATTTCAAGACGATTTTCTCTTGTCACTTCAGGCGTCAGAACAG
>WTHV01000152.1 GCA_011525265.1 Alphaproteobacteria bacterium
CCTGCTCTATCGCAAGCATGGCCTCAAGCACATGATAGGCAAGCGCCCCACTAGCGCGCGGCTCACGCCCTTCTTGAATGGCATGAAATAAATCACGCAGGCCAATGCCGCGTTCATTATCATTGAAATTATGATGATTAGTGGCCTGTTGCCATTGTTCAGGGCGGTCAGTTGGGCGCGGTTGAAACTCCCAACGGCTTGTCTGCCTTGTACGATACCAAACAGGGCCACCAAAGATATTGGCACCATGCACAGGGTCTAAATCTGGGATGCAGATGGTTCCTTTGGTGCCATAAATCTCTAATCGTGGCACTTCGCTATCCCAAATATCAAAGCTCATCATCATGTTGCCGATGGCGCCACTTTCAAATTCTAGCATTGATAGGGAATGGGTGTTGACCTCAACATCCATCCATTGCCCATTGCGTGCGCCATTTTCAATTTGCCTTTTGTCAAAGGTGCGACGACCAAGGCCAGATACGCGCTTGATAGGGCCAAGTAAAAATACAAGTGCTGTTAAGTAGTAAGGGCCAAGGTCAAATAGTGGCCCACCACCTTTTTGATAATAAAAATCAGGATTAGGATGGTGGCGCTCAACCCCCCTTGTGCCGACATGTGCTTGGAAGCCAACAATATCACCTATTATTCCCTCATCAATCAAAGTTCGTGCTGTTTGCCATCGCCCGCCCAAAAAAGTATCAGGCGCGTTGCCTATCTTAAGGTTCTTTTCGTCTGCCAATTTTAATAAATGCGCGGCATCTGAAAGATTTGTGGCAAATGGCTTTTCTGTATAGATATGCTTGCCAGCTTCAAGGGCGGCACGGCTTATGGGATAATGCGCCGAAGGGGTGGTCAGATTCAAAATGCAATCAATATCATCTGATGCGATGATTTCATCTGGTGTGGCGCTATGGGGTATGTTAAATGCTTTGGCCTTTGCCTTGCTTTCTGCCATATCCATACTGCCACAAGCCACAATTTTCAGCTCATCGAATTTTTCACAATTGTGAAGATAGATATCACTAATCCGTCCTGTCCCAATCAGGCCAATTCGAAATGTGTCTTGATTGGCAACAAGTGTGTTATCTGTCTTTATGTCACTGATAGAGGCGTGCATGATCTTAGCCTGTATAACCAAATAATTTTGGCAGCCATAAAATGATATCTGGCACTAATATCATGAGGGCTAAAGCCCCAAGTAGCACGATAAGGAACGGCCAAATTTCAACAATAATATCTTTTAGGGGGATGCCTGTGACGGCATTTATCACAAATAATAATATACCATAAGGCGGGGTGATAAGGCCTATCATCGCGTTTACAACGATTAACACGCCAAAATGCACAAGATCGATTCCAAGCAGATTACAGGTGGGAATAAATAGCGGCACGATCACCAAGATGATCACAGTCGCATCAAGAAAACAGCCCAATAAAAGAACCATGATGTTGACGATAATCAAAAAGGTGATGGGTGAGATATCTGTGCCATCTAAAATCAGTGAAATGGTCTGTGGAATATTTTCTTGAATGACAACATAGGTGAGGATCATGGACGCGCCGATGACCAAGCCAACAGATGCTGCTGAACGCGCGCTATCAACAAATATCTCATAAAGAGTGCGCAGTTTTATGGCGCGGTATAAGCCAGCCGATATGATAAGCGCATAAAGAGCAGCGATGGCAGCGGCTTCTGTTGGTGTTGTCACGCCGCTATAAATACCTGTTAACAAGATAACTGGCATCAATAAGGCGGGGGTGGCGCGTGCTGTGATGGCTGGTAATTGCCGCATAGGCACAGCTTTTTCCTGCCCAAAGCCGCGACGGTGCGATATCCAGCTATTCATGCCCATTAACACCCCGCCCATGATAAGCCCTGGCATAATGCCGCCTAGGAAAAGCGCACCAATAGATGCATTTGATACAAGGGCATAAAGAACCATAGGGATTGAAGGGGGGATGATAGGGCCTATGGTTGCCGTCGCTGCTGTGATTGCTGCCGCATAGCCTTTACTATAACGGCCACTTTTGACCATCATATCAATGATGATTTTGCCAATGCCTGCCGCATCTGCCACCGCAGAGCCAGACATGCCTGAAAAGATAAGGCTGGCAACCACATTCACATGACCAAGGCCGCCGCGAAAACGCCCTACAAGGGCAATGCAAAATTGCAACAGCCTATCTGAAATTGTGCCAGCATTCATGATGTTAGCAGAGACAATGAAAAGAGGGACGGCCAGCAATAGGAACCCATCATATAGGCGTTGAACCATCGTCTCACCAGCAATGGCAATATCCTGACCAGCAACACCGAGATAAGTTATAACCGCAATCAAAATGGCATAAGCCACAGGCAGTCCTATCGCTGCTGAGCCAATGAGCATGATAAGGCCAAAGATTAATTCTGCATTCATAAGCCGCCTGCCTCATCTTCGTTTGCATTATCTGGCTTATCGGGTCGTGATAAGGCAGTGACTGAGTGAAAGAAGCTTGCCCCATAACGGAACATTATGGCGATTACCAATAAGATATATGGTGCGAAGAGCCATTTAATCGCAATTTTATCGCCTGTTATTGGTATTCGTAAGGTCTGTAATTTTTTTAACTCCATCAGGCGACTGCCAAATATCGCATCCCAGCTTGGACCAAATGAGTAAGCAAAAACGCCAACCATCAGCACCGCGCCAAATAGCTTTAGATAGTGTCTATGTCTTGAGGAAAGCGCATAATAGATGATATCAAAACGCACATGATCATGGTTTTTGACAAAAAAAGAACAGCTAAAGAAAATCACCCATACCCAGAGAAGTGAAATCAAATTCACCGTCCAGCCAACAGGCTGAAGCGTACGCATCCAATCTGATATAAAGCTGATGGGCATGAGCCATGCAATGTTGGGGGCATAGCGGGAAAAAATTTGAATAAGGAAGATGATAAAAATTGCTGCTAAAGCCATAGCAGCAATAAATTCAGTGATGCGGGTCACTTTTGTTAAAAGTGGCTTTAACATTTTGTCTCCCGCATCATCTTATAAGTTTATATTAGTTGCCTAAGGCATTGATCTTTTCAAGAACACCTTCAGGCCAGCTTGCGGCAAATTCACTGCCAACATATTGCGCCTGCACATGTGTGCGGAACGCATTTAAGTCAGGCGTGTAAATTTCAACACCATTGCTGCGAATAAAGTCAGCTAGGTTATTTTCTTTGTCTAACTGCTTCAAGCGGCCATAGGCTGCGGCGGCATCTGCTGCTTTTTGAACTGTAAGCTGTTGATCAGCTGTAAGTCCATCCCACGTTTCCTTTGAGAAAGCAATGTAGTTCAAATCGACAAGATGTGATGTCAAAGCAATCTGCTTTGTTACCTCATAGAATTTCGCATCTACAACTGTTGGTAAGGGGTTATCTTGCCCATCAACCGCACCTGATGCCAATGCTGTGTACACTTCGGTAAAGGCCATTGGTGTTGGCGATGCGCCTAGCGCACTGCCAAGGAATTGCCATGCATCTGTGCCAGGCATGCGTAAATTCACGCCTGCCAAATCTGCTGGTGTTTGCACATCCTTCTCATCTCTTGAGAAGCGCAAATTCACATGACGACGACCAAGATACATCACAGATAAAAGCTTTACACCAAGCTCATCTTCTACCTTCTTCTTAAAAGGATCCATAAGCGGGTCATTAAAGACGCGTACCTGATGGGCGGCATCTTGGTGAACATAGCCTGTGGCAAAGATTGAGAATTCTGGGAAGAATTGTGCCAATTCTTGTGCCGATGCGATGGACATTGTCAGATTGCCTCTGCTGATGGCATCTAATTCTGTGCCTTGCGCAAACATAGAGCCATTATAGCCCGGCTTATAGTCAGCAAAGCTTGCTACGGCTGGGGCAAAAACTTCTGCCATAGCGACAGAGCGTTGGTCTGTTTCTGAGCCAGATGTTGCGAGCGTAAATGTCATATCCGCTGATATCGCTGGAAATGAAAGGCCGACGCTTAAGCCGGCTGCCACAAACGCACCCATTGCTGTGCGACGTGTGATTTTTGTGATCATTTGATTTCCTCCCAAAGTGATCAAACGGCATCCTCAATGATGCGTTCTTCAGTTGTTGGCTTGATTGTTGTGAAATGTTCGAAATCAGTGCTGACTTCGATGTTTGTTGCATGGCTTTCATGGTTCACGACAAGTGTTTGTTGATTGTCGGCTGAACGTTGAATAGCATCAACAACGGCTAAGGTGCGCAAGCCTTCGCGCCCTGAAACGATGGATTCTTCCTTTTCATCTATGATTTTGATGAAATGGCTTATTTGATTAATCAGCGGGTCAGACTTTGTGATATCTGCTTTTCGAGAGATAATTGGCGTCCACCAGTCACGCTGTTTTTCATGTTTCCAAATTTTAATATCTGGTATCGATATTGCCCCCTCACTGCCGCCAATAAGCAAAGAGCTTTCATCAGCATAAGGATAGACTGGATATTCTTGTGCGGTAAATTCCCAGCTCCATGGCGAGACGATGCTATCAGAGACCGTCACTGTGCCGATAGCGCCATTTGCAAAACCTAGCACTGCTGAGGCAACATCTTCATTCTGATAGCCACGTCTTGCGAGGGTTTTTTGCGCCTGAACTTGAACGACTTCACCACAGAGATAGCGCATCAAATCAATATCATGCGCCAGATTAACTGAGATTGGCCCCGCCCCCTTTTTTGTTCGCCAAGGCGCATTTTCAAAATAGCTATCTGGCTTATAGAACCAGCAGGTACAATGTAAGGCACGCACCTCACCGATTTCACCATTACTGATAAGCTCTTTG
This sequence comes from Alphaproteobacteria bacterium, assembly GCA_011525265.1. Taxonomy (GTDB): domain Bacteria; phylum Pseudomonadota; class Alphaproteobacteria; order Puniceispirillales; family Puniceispirillaceae; genus UBA685. The sequence goes on from WTHV01000152.1 coordinate 4,815, forward strand.
ACTTTAGATATGATAGGGTTATGACGTCGATGATGGCCGACTAAGAGGGTAACATTGTGCTTCTCTGCCGCTTCAACAAGCTTTTTGCCTTCCTCAAGAGAGTGGCTCAATGGTTTTTCAACAAGCGTTGGAACGCCAGCTTTAACACATTTGATTCCTTGAATAACATGCATGTTGGTTGGTGTGGCAATGATTATACCATCGGGTTTCATCGCAGATAACATTTCATCAATATCGGCAAAATATGAACAGTCTTTATCTGACGCAAGCTGCTTTATAGCACTGTCAGGATCAATAATGGCACAAACACGCACACCTTCCGTTTGCTCGATTGCCGCTATGTGTCGGCGTCCAACAAGCCCACATCCGACTACTGCCAGCTGTTTCATATCTCTAGAATTATCCGATTTCATCTATGTCTTCGCTCATGATTCAAAAATATCATATGTAATAGATAATATCATATCT
>WTHV01000113.1 GCA_011525265.1 Alphaproteobacteria bacterium
AAGAGACAGTGTGAAGATCATCTGATTACCTTGTTTTGCAAGCTCACGGATAACACGCGCTGCATCAGGGCCTTCTGGTACATTCTCAACATACGTTGTTTCAACCTTGTCACCAAAGCGTGCTTCAACAGCTTGGCGGCCCATTTCATGGGCATAGGTCCAGCCATGGTCACCTGGGTTTGTCAGATAGACAAAGCCGACTTTCATCGCGTCAGCTGAAGCACTGGCAGATACGCCAACAGCTGCAGTCGCTGCGATAAGGCTTGTGGCAAGCCATTTACCTAATTTGATTGCTTTCATAAAAACTCTCCTCTTTTGAATGAAACTAGCGAGTGGGATAAAAAATACGTCCAAGATGTGCTGGGGCTTTATGCAAAACACCGCCAGAGCGTGAAATGCTAACCAGAACAATAATAGTCGCAAGATACGGTAACATTGATAAAAATTGTGGCTGAATCGTCCAACCACGCGCTTGGCCTGCAAGCTGCATGATGGTGATGCCACCAAATAAGATAGCCCCCACAACAACACGCCATGGCTGCCATGAGGCAAAGACAACAAGCGCAAGCGCAATCCAGCCGCGCCCTGCCGTCATGCCCTCAGCCCAATGCGGGGTCAGTACCAATGGCAAATAGGCCCCAGCAAGACCTGCCATCAGGCCACCAAACAACACAGCATACCAGCGTACAGCAAGGACATTATAGCCTAGCGCGTGCGCTGAATCATGATTGGCACCTGTTGCACGCAAGACAAGCCCCCATCTGGTGCGCTTTAAAAAATACGCCACAAAAGCAACAAGTAAGATTGAGATATAAGCCAGCGCATCAAGCTGAAAGGCCACCCCAATAAGTGGCAAATCAGACAGCAAGGGAATAGATAGAGATGGCAAGCCGTCAATCGCTTTGCCAACTAGGGGGGCACCGATAAGACCTGAAAAGCCTGTCCCAAAAATCGTCAAAGCAAGACCAGTTGCAACCTGATTTGTCGCAAGCCCAAGAGCAAATAAGCCAAAAATAGCTGCTGTCATCATACCACCAAAGGCGCCAGCTATCATGCCGACTATGGGGCTGCCAGATAAAATGGCCGCGCCAAAAGCACTCACCGCGCCCATGAGCATCATGCCCTCAACCCCCAAATTTAACACACCGCTCCTCTCTGCCACAAGCTCGCCTGTTGCGGCTAGTACCAGCGGTACTGATGTTAATAGGATGGTTAGCAATAGCTCTTCATACATGACTCAAGTCCTATAACATTTTCGTCTTTCTAAAAACTCAATTCTGCATCGTGCCATATTTTTATGCAGCTTTTTAAAAAACAATGGCTTTGTGCCTCTTAGGATTTACGACCAACAGAAATTTTGAAATTTGTCCATGTCTCACCTGCGAGCAACATAAACAGCAACAAGCCTTTAAATAATCCTGTTACGACCTTTGGCACGCCAAGCGAGATTTGCGCCGCATCACCGCCTAGCTCTGCCAATGCCACGACCAAGCCTGCTAGAATAACAGCCATCGGGTTAAGACGAGCCAAAAAGGCAACGATAATCGCCGTAAATCCAAAACCAAAAGAGATATTTGGCTGTAATTGGCCGATATTGGCAGAGACTTCAACCGCGCCAGCAAGCCCCGCAAGCGCCCCTGATACCATCATCACCCCAATCGTCACCTTGCTTGGTGAGAAGCCTGCAAATTTGGCAGCACGCGGCGCTTCGCCAAACAGACGCACTTGATAACCTGCCAAAGTACGGCGCATGATAATGCCTGCTATCACAGCGATTAATAACGCCAATGGCACGCCCCAATGAAGCTGTCCAATTCGACCGACAACTGGCAATATCATCGGTGGAATAAGCGCGGCATCTGCATAAAGCGGTGTCAGCGGAAAGCCAAAAGACATCGGATCACGCCATGGCCCGCGCACAAGCCAGTCAATCAAAAGACTTGCCACATAGGTCAGCATCAAAGAGACCAGAATCTCATTTGTGGAAAACCGTACACGCAAAAAGGCAGGTATCAACGCCCATAAAGCACCAGCCGCCATCGCCGCTAGCGCCATTAAAATCAAAATAGAATAGCTTGTTGCATCAGGAAAAGACAAGGCAACCCAGCCAGCCCCAAGCGCCCCAAGCACAAGCTGGCCTTCTGCGCCAATATTCCAAATATTCGCGCGATAACAAAAGACCAGACCTGTGCCAATGATGATCAAAGGACAGGCTTTCACAAACAAATCAGCAATTTGATCTGCCCGCGATAAGGGCGACAAGAAAAATACCGACAAGGCTTTGGGCGCATCATAGCCAAGCACCGCAAAAATCACGCCGCCCAATAAAATAGTCACACCAATGGCCAATAATGGGGTCGCATAGCGCAGCCATTGTGGCACAGAGGTTCGTTTTTCAAGCGTAATCATGCGCGCTCTCCTTGTGCACCACCCATCAGTAATCCGACTTTTTCAGGCGTCATCTCTTCAAGCTCATATGTGGCGGAGAGATGGCCATCATGAAGCACAGCTATATGGCTTGAGATGGCAAAAATTTCTTCTAAATCTTGAGATATCATAAAGATAGCAGAACCTTGTTGTGCCAGCGATAAGAGTGCAGAACGGATAAGCTGTGCCGCGCCAATATCAACCCCCCAAGTCGGCTGGCTAACAATCAAGACCTTTGGGGCGCGTGCAATTTCGCGACCAACCACAAATTTCTGCAAATTGCCTCCAGATAGAGATGAAGCAAGCGGGTTCGCCTCTGGCGTGCGCACATCATAATCAGCAATAATCTGGCGTGTTTTATCTGCCAAAACATCATCTGCAATCAGGCCTTTTTTGGTCATCTCAGGCGCAGAATGTGATGTCATCAGGCTATTTTCAGTGAGACGCATAGAAGGGACAGCTGCATGACCATTGCGATCTTCTGGTATAAAGCCAACCCCTTTTCGACGACGCTCTTCGGGCGAAAGGGTGCGCAAATCATCTGTCCCAATAGATAAATGCGCAATCAGGGAGGGGTCACGCCACTCACCTGTAAGGGCGCCCATTAATTCATCTTGTCCATTACCAGAAATGCCGGCAATACCAAGAATCTGCCCTTCATATAAGGAAAATGAAATATCAGATAGCGTGATATCAAACGGACCATCAGCTGGGCGAGACAAGCCTTTAGCTTCGAATAGAGATTTTGTGCCTATCGCCCCTGCCTTACGTGTAATGGCAGAAATGGATGTGCCAACCATCATTTCAGCAATCTGATGTTTGGAATGTGTTTCGCTATCTAGCGTATCAATTTTCTTGCCACCGCGTAAAATTGTTGCCTGCTTGCACAAGGCTTTAATCTCATCAAGCTTGTGTGAGATAAATAAAATAGCACAACCTTCATCAGCAAGCTGTCTTATCACGGTGAAAAGCTGCTCTGTTTCCTGCGGTGTTAAGACAGAGGTAGGCTCATCCATGATAAGCAATTTGGGGCTCTGCAAAAGACAGCGCAAAATCTCAACACGCTGCTGCTCACCAACGGATAAATCTGCCACCAATTTATCAGCCGCAATCGGAATGCCATAGGCTTGCGAGAGGCTTTCGATGCGCCTTGAAAGGGCCTCAAGACTCTCATTTTGATCCATTGCAAGCTGAATATTTTCAGCAACACTTAACGCTTCAAATTGCGAGAAATGTTGAAACACCATGCCGATTCCCATGGCTCTGGCAGCTTGGGGACCTGAGAGGGAGACTGGTTGACCTTGGAAATAAAACTGGCCGTCATCTGGCTGTAATACGCCATAGACCATCTTCACGAAAGTTGACTTACCAGCCCCATTTTCACCAAGCAGCGCATGGATTTCGCCAGGGTTAATCGCAAAATCAACCTTATCATTTGCTGTGAAATCGCCAAAGCGTTTGCTAATGGCTTTCGCTTCAAAAAGCGGTGTTACACTCATGTCCCTGCACGCCTCATTATCCCACCCCATATGCGGCTCATTATTGCGCCTGATTATGTCGCTGTTTTACAGGGAAGTCTATCAGATATGCAACAAATTGCGTGCACCCGAAGCTTTGCCAATTGGTTAGGCAATCGTGCCCAATAGCGCAACTGCCTCATCACATTTATCACAAGGGACAAATAGATGGTCATGATAGAAACCTGCCACAGGATTAACAGCTATACCTGATTGTGCCAATAATGTTGAGATATGCGCCATAAAGCCAACAGCTTCGAGAGAGGAATGAATAGTGAGTGTGATCATACGCGCCTCAAATTCATAAGCGATCTTATGGGCACGTGCTTGTTCTATTGGCAAGATAAGCGTCAAGCCTTCTGCCTCATGAAATTGCATCAAGGGCGATACATCTTGAGGACAGACACCATCTGGCATGGTGGCAAAAACATAGACTGTATCTGATACCACCAAATCAAGAGACGATAATAAAGTTTTTAAATCACGTTCACCAGACATAGTAGCCCCACCCCATTTAAGATTTCACCATACCAGAACACCGACAAGCTCACTTAAACTGCCATTTTTTTCATCTAAGCGATAGCTTTTAGTCAGCGTTACTGTATAACAGCGTCATATTTTCAAATATATGACCGGCAAGAGAAAGTAATATTGTGAGTAGCTTTAACGATAAGATGAACCGCTATTTATTTGGCAATAGTGTAAGCAGTGCCGGCCAGCCTGCCTTGACATCTCGCCAAACAAGCATTGACCTTCTCTCTGGCTTTACCGTGTCTTTGGCCTTGGTACCAGAGGCAGTCGCTTTTGCCTTTGTGGCTGGCCTTGCCCCATTAGCTGGGCTTTATGCTGCCTTTATTGTTGGCCTTATCACGGCTTTATTTGGGGGACGCCCTGGCATGATTTCAGGGGCAACTGGCGCTTTGGCGGTTGTGATGGTCTCTCTTGTTATCTCACATGGGCCTGAATATCTGTTTGCTACTGTTGTTTTAATGGGGATTTTACAGATTATTGCAGGCATCTTGCGGTGGGGGAAATTTATCCGCATGGTTCCGCACCCTGTTATGCTTGGCTTTGTGAACGGTCTTGCGATCGTGATTGGGCTGGCGCAGTTGGAGCAGTTCAAGATTGCCAGTCCGGATGGCGGCACACGCTGGATGGAAGGTCAGATGCTGTACACCACCATCGGCATGATTGCGCTGACCATGCTTGTCATCTGGCAGGCACCGCGTCTGACAAAACTTGTCCCGGCACCACTGGCGGCCATTGGCATCGTCACCGCCATTG